>DATDBL010000060.1:0-15183 GCA_036524855.1 Aldersonia sp.
GCGGGTGAATCACGCAGCGGGAGCAGTTCGGTGACGGAATCGATGACCTGGATCCAGGCGATCGTGCTCGGACTCGTCCAGGGCCTCACCGAGTTCCTGCCGGTGTCGTCGTCGGGGCACCTACGCATCGTGTCGGAGATCTTCTTCGGCGACGACGCGGGCGCGTCGTTCACCGCGGTGACACAGCTGGGCACAGAGGCTGCCGTCCTGATCTACTTCGCGCGCGACATCTGGCGGATTGTGCAAGCGTGGTTCCGCGGGCTCGCCGACCGTGCTGCGCGGGGTCTGGACTACCGGATCGGCTGGTACGTGATCATCGCGACGATCCCGATCGGGATCATCGGATTCTTGTTCCGCGAACAGATCCGCACCGGCGCCCGGAACCTGTGGCTGATCGCGACGATGCTGATCGTGTTCTCGTTCGTCATCGCCGCGGCCGAGCACTTCGGTCCGAAGCGGCGCCCGCTCGAGCAGCTCACCACCCGCGACGGGCTCGTGATGGGCTTCGCGCAGTGCCTCGCGCTGATCCCGGGGGTGTCCCGGTCGGGTGCCACAACGAGCGCAGGTCTGTTCCTCGGGCTGACCCGCGAGACGGCCGTGCGGTTCTCGTTCCTGCTCGCGATCCCAGCGGTGACGATCTCCGGGCTGTTCAGCCTGCCCGACGCGTTCCAGCCGTCCGGGGAGGGCCTGGTGGCGAGCGGACCGCAGCTGTTCGTGGCGACCGCGATCTCGTTCGTCGTCGGCTACGCGGCCATCGCGTGGCTGCTGCGGTTCGTCGTCGACCACTCGCTGTACTGGTTCGTGGGGTACCGGATCATCCTGGGTTTCGTGGTGCTCGGGTTGCTCGCGGGCGGGGTGGTCTCGGCGACGTAGTGGGGCAGCCGCATACTCTGGCGGCATGACCGTGATCCTGTTGCGCCACGGCGTGTCGACGTCGAACACCGGGCACACGCTGGCCGGGCGGTCGCCGGGGGTCGAGTTGGCCGAGCGGGGCTTCGAGCAGGCGCTGGCGCTCGCCGAGCGGCTGTCCCCGCTGCCGATCGTGCAGATCGTGCGCTCGCCGCTGCTGCGCTGCGAACAGACCGTCTCGCCGTTGGCGGAGAAGCTGGGCCTGACGCCTCTCGTCGACGACCGCCTTGCGGAGGTCGATTACGGCGAGTGGACCGGCCGCAAGCTGTCCGACCTCCTGAAGGAACCGCTCTGGCAGGTGGTGCAGCGGCACGCGTCGGGCGCGATCTTTCCCGGTGGCGAGGGCCTGGCCGACGTGCAGGTCCGCGCGGTCGCGGCGGTCCGCGAGTACGACCGCCGGCTCGCCGCCGAGCACGAACGCGACGTGCTGTGGCTGGCGTGCTCGCACGGCGACGTCATCAAGGCGGTGCTCGCCGACGCGCTCGGCATTCACCTCGACGGGTTCCAGCGCATCGTCGCCGAGCCCGCGTCGATCAGCGTCGTCCGCTACGCGCCGACGTCGCCATCGGTGTGGCGGATCAACGACACCGGCACCGACCTGTCCGCGCTGATCCCCAAACAGGGCGCGCAGATCGGGCAGTCCGTTCCGGGCGGGGAGGTCGGCAACGCCGCGGCGACGCCGCCGAACGGGGATAATGCTAGGGATCAGGCAACCGACGTCGCGGGAGGTGCAGATGCCACGAGCAATCCACGTATTTCGCACCCCTGACCGGTTCGTCGCGGGGACGGTCGGGGAGCCGGGGGCGCGCATGTTCTACCTCCAGGCCACGCACGAGACGCGGGTCGTGAGCGTGCTGCTCGAGAAGCAGCAGGTGCAGGTCCTCGCCGACCGCATGGGTCTGCTGCTCGAGGAGGTCCACCGCCGCTTCGGCACCGACATCCCGCCCGAGAAGCAGGAGATCTCCGACACCAACCCGCTGCAGATGCCCGTCGACGCCGAGTTTCGGGTGGGCACGATGGGCCTGGGCTGGGACGCCGAATCCGGCGCCGTCGTCGTGGAACTGCTCGCGGTCACCGAGACCGAGGTCGACGAGTCCGTGGTGCTCGACGACACCGAGGAAGGACCCGACGCGGTGCGGGTGTTCCTCACGCCGGTACAGGCACGCGAGTTCGCGCTGCGTTCGGAACGCGTGATTGCCGCTGGGCGGCCGCCGTGCCCGGTGTGCGGCGAACCGATCTCGCCGCAGGGCCACATGTGTCTGCGGGCGAACGGATACCGCCGCGGTGAGGTGTTCGGCGCGGCCAAGGAACTCGGCGACGACCTGTGACCGCGCTGCCACGCGACGAGCACGCCGACGACGGGCTCGACCCGCTCGTCCACGGTGAGATCGGCATCATCGGGCGGATCAGCACGGCCTCCAACGTCACCCTCGTCGCGGAGGCGTGCGTCGGCGATGCGACCGTCCGCTGCGTGTACAAGCCGGTGCGTGGCGAACGGCCGCTGTGGGACTTCCCCGACGGCACCCTGGCCGGGCGGGAGGTCGCGTCGTACCTGATCTCGGAGGCGCTGGGCTGGCACGTCGTCCCGCAGACGATCCTGCGCGACGGTCCGCTCGGCGTCGGCATGGTGCAACGCTGGGTCGACTCCGTCGACAACCACACCGACGTGGGCGACCGCCTCGAGCTGATCGACCTCGTCCCCGCCGGCGTCGTCCCGCAGGGGTTCATCGCGGTGCTGCAGGCGTGGGGCCCCGGCGGCGAGGAGGTCGCGCTGGTGCACGCCGACGACCCGCGGCTGAACCGGGTCGCGGTGCTCGACGTGCTGCTCAACAACGCCGACCGCAAGGGCGGGCACGCGCTCGAGGGGCTCGACGGCCAGGTCTACGGCGTCGACCACGGCATCTGCCTGCATGCGGAGAACAAGCTGCGCACGGTGCTGTGGGGCTGGGCAGGGGAGAGCGTCGACGACGCGCTCATGACCGACATCGAGACATTCGCGCACAAGCTGCCCGGCGAGGTGGCCGACCGGCTCGCCCCGCACATCACCGACGACGAGATCGAGGCCCTCGCCGACCGGGCCGCCGAGCTGCTCGCCCGGCCCGTCATGCCGCACCCGCGCACCAACCGGCCGATACCCTGGCCGGCCTTCTGAACGGCTTCGATACCCTCGTCCCATGCATTCCTGGCCGTCGGCATCCGTGCCCGAAGTCCCCGGTGCGGGTCCGCCCCTGCGGCTCTACGACACCGCCGACCAGCAGATTCGCCCCACCACGCCGGGGCGCATCGCGACGATGTACGTCTGCGGCATCACTCCCTACGACGCGACCCACCTCGGGCACGCCGCGACATATCTCGCGTTCGATCTGGTGAACCGGGTGTGGCGCGACGCCGACCACGACGTGCACTACGTGCAGAACGTCACCGACGTCGACGACCCCCTGTTCGAGCGCGCCGAACGCGACGGCGAGGACTGGATGGTCCTCGGCATGCGCGAGACCGCGCTGTTCCGCGAGGACATGACGGCGCTGCGGGTGCTGCCGCCGCGTGACTACATCGGAGCGGTCGAGTCGGTGCAGGAGGTCGTCGAGTTCGTCGAGAAACTGCTCACCTCAGGAGCGGCCTACGTCGTCGACGACCCCGAGTTCCCCGACGTCTACCACCGCGCCGACGCCACCGAGCAGTTCGGCTACGAATCCAACTACGACCGCCCCACCATGGAACGGCTGTTTCGCGAGCGCGGTGGCGACCCCGACCGGCCCGGCAAGCGCGACCCGATCGACCCGTTGTTGTGGCGGGCGGCGCGGACCGGCGAGCCGTCGTGGCCCGCGCCCTTCGGCCCCGGACGGCCCGGCTGGCACGTCGAGTGTTCCGCGATCGCCCTGAACCGGATCGGCACCGGGTTCGACGTGCAGGGCGGCGGGTCGGACCTGATCTACCCGCATCACGAGTACTCGGCGGCACACGCAGAGGCGCTGGTCGGCGGTCGCCGCTTCGCGCGGCACTACGTGCACGCGGGCATGATCGGCCTCGACGGCGAGAAGATGTCGAAGAGCCGCGGCAACCTGGTGTTCGTGTCGAAACTGCGGGCGCAGGAGGTGGATCCGGCCGCGATCCGGCTTGCGCTGCTCGCCGGTCACTACCGCACCGACCGGGCGTGGACGGCTGGACTGCTCGACGAGGCGTACGCGCGGTTGCAGCGCTGGCGTTCGGCCGCAGCGCTGGCGACCGGGCCCGCCGCCGAGGACACCGTCGCCCGCGTGCGGCAGTACCTCGCCGACGACCTCGACTCGCCGCACGCCCTCGACGCCGTCGACGGGTGGGCGCGCTCCGCACTCGACTACGGGGGGCCCGACGCCGGCGCGCCGGGTCTGATCGCCGCCGCGGTGGATGCGCTGCTCGGCGTCGAGTTGGGCTGACGGCGGCGTTTCCGCAGCTCAGCACCCGACCTCGAGGTGGCCGTCGCGGACACGGGCGGGGTGGACGGCAACGGGCGGAATGGCGTCGGTGCAGGTGCCGTCGGTCAGGGAGAACGCGTACTGATGCAGGGGGCAGACGACGACGCGGCCGTCGATCTGGCCATCGGCCAGCGGGCCGCCGCGGTGGGGGCAGACGGCGTCGGCGGCGCGGACGGTGCCGTCGGCGAGCAGGAACACCGCGACCTGCCGGCCGTCGACGACGTAGGTCCGGCCCTCGCCGGGCGTGAGGTCGTCGACGCGGCCGACGACGGTCCAGGTTCCGGCGGTGGCGGTCATCGGACCGGCACCTGCGGCAGCGGGAGCAGCGGCAGCGACGGCTGGAACTGCGCCGGCGAGCGTGGTGCGCGGCGCTGCTGCCACGGGTCGCGGTAGCCCGCGACCGCGGCGGCCATCCGCTCCTCGAGGCCGGCGCACAGGCCGTCGGCGTCGTCGACGAGCAGGCGCCGCAACTCCTCGATCCCGACGCGTGGCACGAACGCGTAGGTGCGTTCGAGCCACCTACCGTTCTCGCGGTAGAACTGCAGGAATCGGGCGGTGTAGGTGAGCACCTCGTCGCCGCCGGTGGCGGTGGCCAGAAGGTCGCCCTTGCGGATGTGCGCGCCGGCGGCGCCGCCGACGTAGATCTCCCACTTGTCGTCACCGATCGCGACGACGCCGAGGTCCTTGCACAGCGCCTCGGCGCAGTTGCGGGGGCACCCGGTGACCGCGAGTTTCAGCTTCGCCGGGGACTCGAGGCCCTGGAACCGGTCCTCGATCGCGATGCCCAGCGCGGTGGAGTCGCCGAGTCCGAAGCGGCAGAACTCCAGGCCGACACAGGTTTTCACCGTGCGGAAGCTCTTGCCGTAGGCGTAGCCCGATGGCATGTCCAGGTCGCCCCAGACCTTGGGCAGGTCCTGTTTGGTCACCCCGAGCAGGTCGATGCGCTGCCCGCCGGTCACCTTCACCAGCGGGATCGAGTACTTGTCGGCGACGTCGGCGATGCGGCGCAACTGATCCGGCGTCGTCACACCGCCCTTCATCTGCGGCACCACCGAGAACGTGCCGTCGCGTTGGATGTTGGCGTGCACCCGGTCGTTGATGAACAACGCGCCGGACTCCTCGACCCAGTCCGGGCCCCACACCACCCGCAGCAGCGAGGCCAACGGCATCTTCGCGGTGGCGTCCTCTCCGTTCGGGGCGAGCGCCGCGAACACCCCCGACACCGACTTGAGCCCGCGTTCCCGCACGGCGGCAATCAGTTCCGGCTTGGACAGCGGGATGCACGGCACGTACCAGTCGGCGGCCGGGTCGGCGGCGAGAGCACCGCCGGCGGCACAAGCCACGATGTCGGCGACGAGTCCCTTGCAAGACCCACAGCCCTTGCCGGCGCGGGTCTTCGCGACCACCTCGCCGACACTCGACGCGCCGGCGTGCACGCACGCGACGATGTCGCCCTTGGTGACGCCGTTGCAGTTGCAGACCTGCGCGTCGTCGGCGAGTTCCGCGGCCCCGGTCGCGGCGCTGGGGGTGCCGAGATCGAACAGCATGGAGATGCGTTCGTCGGGCAGGGGTACCTTCTCGTCGAACGCCTGCGACAGGAACCCGACCTTGCTGACATCGCCGAGCAGTGTCGCGCCGATCAGCTTGTTGTCCCGCACGACGACGGATTTGTAGATTCCGCTTCGGGGTTCGTAGAACTGGACGAACTCGTCGTCCTCGCGTTCGGGGCCCTGCACGCCCATCGCGGCGACGTCCACGCCGGCGACCTTGAGCTTCGTCGTCAGCCGCGAACCGTGGTAGGCCGCTTCGGGATTGGCGCCGGTGAGGTGATCGGCGAGGACGACGGCCTGCTCCCACAGCGGCGCGACGAGTCCGTACACCTCGCCGCGGTGCTGGCAGCATTCGCCGACGGAGTAGATGGACGACTCGTCCTCGCAGCGCATCTGGTCGTCGACGACGATCCCGCGTTCCACGACCAAGCCGCCGCGTCGGGCGAATTCGACGTTGGGCCGGATGCCGGCGGTCACGACGATCATGTCACTCTCGAGCGAGGTGCCGTCGGTGAAGCCGACGCCGGTGATGTGTCCGTCGTCGTCGCGCAGCACCGAGTTGGTGCGCTTCGCGGTGTGTACGCCGACACCGAGGGCCTCGATCTTGTTGCGCAGCAGCCGACCTCCGCGCTCGTCGAGTTGCTGGTTCATTAGGTGCCCGGGGGAGTGCACGACGTCCACCGCGACGCGCTGGGTGCGCAGCCCGTAGGCGGCCTCGAGCCCGAGCAGCCCGCCGCCGATCACGCAGGCGCGCAGGTCGTCACGCGAGTGCGCCAGCTGCAGCATGCCGTTTGTGTCGGCGATCGTGCGGAAGCCGAACACGCCGCGCCCGAGCCTGCCGTCGGGTTCGCGCAGGCCGTCCATGTTCGGGAAGAAGGTGTTGGATCCGGTGGCGATGACGAGGACGTCGTACTCGACGACCCGGCCGCTCTCGCAGCTGACCTGCTTGGCGAAGCGGTCGAGTTTCAGCGCGCGGTCGCCGGCGAACAGCGTGATGCCGTGCTCAGAATACCAGCTCATCGGGTTGAGCATGAGGTCGTCGTCGTCCGGGCTGGCCTCCCCGGCGAGCACGTGCGAGAGCATGATCCGGTTGTAGTTGCCGTAGGGCTCGTCGCCGATCATGGTGATGTCGAAGCGGTCGGGGTCGCGGGCGACGATCTCCTCGACCGTCCGCGCACCGGCCATGCCGTTGCCGACCACCAGCAGGGCAGGAGTGGAGCCTGCGGAACTCCCGTTCAGCACAGTCAAATCTCCATCAGCCCGAAGTCGACGACGACCTCGCCGGTGCAGCCGTCCGGCGCCGCGATCACGAGTTCGAGCAACGTGTCCGGGTCGACGTCCTCCACGACGCGCAGCGGGACGTTCACTGCCGAGCGCGCCCCGATCGGGAACACCCGCATCGACTTGCCGTCGCGCAGCAGCGTGACGACGACCAGTTCGTCACTCGAGTTGCCGCCGCGGAAGTACAGCGGCTGCGCGATCACCCCCGACGGCACGGTGTAGGTCGTCGCGGCGTCGATCGGCTTCGCGTCGTCGAGACCGCTGCCCTTGAACCCGAAGACGCCCTGCAGGAAACGCGGAGTGCTGGCCATGGCACGACTCTGCGGTCGGCACGTCACGCGGTCGATTCGCCCACGTAACGGGGGCGTCAGGAACTCCTCTCAGCCGCCGGTCGCTCGGTAGGTGCGAAAGACCGCGCCGTTGTCGTGCACCCGGGTGTCGAGAAGTTCGAAGCCGCGCGGGTCGTAGCCATGGGCGAACATCGGCAGTCCGGCGCCGAACACCACCGCGTACTGCTTGACGATCAGCCGGTCGATCTCCGAAAGCAGCGCGCCGGCGAGCGTGGATCCGCCGCACAGCCAGATGCCGAGGCCGTCGCCGCGTTTGAGGTCGCGCACGAACCCGTCCGCGTCGTTGCGCACGACCGTCGCGCTGGGATCCTCGATGTCCGGCAGGGTCGTGGAGAAGACGTCCTGGCGCAGGTGCGGGTAGGGGCTGACGAGGCCGGCGGCCAGCGTCGGCTCAAAGGTGCGCCGGCCCATCAGCACGGTGTCGAATTGACGGTTCGGCGCGTCCGCGATGCCGAGAGCCGCCCGGGCGTGCACCGGCAGCGTCTCCGGGTACTCCGCGACGATCGTGTCCGTGTGGTCGCCGTCGATCAGAAACGGGTCGTAGCTGCCGTCGGGCGCGGCGATGAACCCGTCGATGGAACAGGCGACGTAGTAGGTGAGGTCGCGCACGATACGAAACTACCGCGCGCTCGCCTCCACGCTGCACCGCAACTTCGATGTGGACGTGGCGTTGACGCCGAGGCCGGGCTCCCGGGCGGCCGCAGTGAGATCGCGTTGCTGCACTTCGCGATCGACGGCCTGCTCTTCGACCGGTTGACCACCTCGATCGGCGACGACGTGCCGACCACCGAGGCCGCCCGCGAGTTCGTCACCCGGATTCTGCGTGCCTGACCGCACGTACATAGCCTGACTTGGTGGCTCACGATTCGGGTTCGGCGAAGTTTGCGCTTTGATACGTAGACCCTGCTTTATCATGTCATGCCATTAAGAGACAAAACGAAGCGACACACCTGACCTGATCGGCATCTGCAGCCGTCGCTTCCGCGCCTCGGCAGTGGCACCGCCACGCCACCGGCGGTCACGTCACCGTGACGTGCAGTCACCGGATGGCAGACCCGCTCACCCTGCCCTACGGACGCAGCGACGCCATCCCCTTGGCAGGCGGGGCCGAAACGCGGGCGGGTGCGGAGCATGCACAGGCGTTGTTCCGTGCGTCTGCAGCTCGCGATCGCGCCGTGTCGGCGACGCGACAGCGACGCGATAGACCCGCGCCGTCGGCGTGCGAGCAACAGGGGCGGGCTTGTCGGCGCCCGCGTCGGCTGCGTGCAGTCCGCTCACTACAAGCCGCTGGTGACCATGTGCGGCAGCCACGCCAACGTTCTGGTTCTCACTGAGATGCCGATCCCACCGCGCACTACCGCGTCGTCGTCATTCCGGCAGCACGTACGTCAGGATCAGTTCGAGGCCCGGCTCTCACGTTGGACTGTTGGACTGTGGTAGGAATGCGAAATGTTCAGGTGTCGAGATGACGGAGGGCGGCCGATGAGGCGGGGGTGGTTTTCTCAGAACCAACAGTCTTCAATTGCGTAGCTGCATAGCATCTCATGCCGCTAGCCGACGAACGACGGCATTTCGCCAACTCACAGCGGAGGGTAGCGTTATCGTGGATGCAAACGGATGGCGATGGGACGAGAGCAGTGGCTCGTTCCGAGACTCGGTAGGTCGGGAGCTCGCAACTTCTCGCAATCAAATAGAATTCGAAGCGAACTTCTCAGATGTTAGCGAGCTTACCGTTCGCCAGATGAAAGAGGGGTTACAGCAGGCGTATCAATCTCATTCGCGCAAGAATCGCGCGATCGATTCAAACTATATCGGCTTGGACGTCCGCTTCACACGCGCCGACCTCGGTGCCGGCGCGTACCAGTCGGCATGGGCGGACGCACTGATGGAGAGCGACACAGATACCGTGATGCTCGAATATGAAGGTGATTCGATACTGCTAGCGATTGAAGTTCTAATCCCTCAGCGTTCGAGGTTATCGGCCGAAAACGTTGCCGAGGCAATTCGGCCGGCGACGGCGGCGCACGGTGTGAAGATTGTTCCAGAAACGTTGAGAATATACAACGATCCTGATCGGCCCCAAACTGCGGAGGCGCGCGTTGAGCTGCAACCTAGTCTCACGATAGCGCAACTGGCTCGCGCATATCTAGAGGTTCGTGACTCACTCCTCGTTTCGGAGATCGCATCATCGCCGGAGCGCCTCTTCTCTGCAATTCTCGCTGGAGGTCCACGCGTCCTTGTCGGGATGCGCGAGTCCGATGTACTGGAGGTGAAACGGGCGCATTATCCGAAGGGCGTCGCCCGAAAGCAACTCGAGTTCGCTGCCGACGTCGCGTCATTCGCAAATTCGACCTCTGGTGGGATTATTGTTATCGGCGCTAGTACGGTTGGTGATGAGTTGGGGCGCGATATCATCGTGGATGCGGCCGGATGCTCCACCGATAAGGGTGTTGTCGCTCGATATACGGACACGATTAATCGCTTGATCTATCCGGCGGTCGGCGGAGTGCGAATGGAGCTGGATGGATCGGATTCAGCTGCCACTCTTTCAATCTTGGTCCCAGCGCAAAGGTCAACTCGGCAACCATTCCTTGTCCGAGGCGGTATCACCGAACTCGGCAGGGTAACTTCAGCGGCATTTCAGGTGCCTATACGAAAAGGCGATGCCAACATTCCGATGCACATTGAGCAAGTCCATAGCTTCCTGGCGGGTGAAGCTGAGTAGCGTGAACTCGATATTCGCGGAGCCGATCGCCGACTGCACCATCTCGTCCCCAGAGCAGAGCCGTGGCAAAGAGGGTCGGTCACGTCACAGCTGGCAAAATATCCTGCCCTAATGCAATAAGACTGGATACGGTGGCACTCTCGCCGCCAACAACGTCACGTGGAGCCAAGACGATGTCGCCGTACTCGCCTCGATATCGGACTGGACGCTCTCGATCCCCGAGCTTATGAACTGGTGGTCGACGCATCGGTTGGTCTATTGACGTTCGGCGCAGTCGTCGTCTCACTGCCTAGGCATGAGTAGCGGTCCCAGTACTGCGACCGCGACCGCTGGAATGAGAAAGCTCAGCGTCGGGTGCGCGGCGTACACCGGCGTCAACAGCAGCGGCGCGAGCGCGGCGCCGGTGAAGCGGAACGCCTGCACCACGGAGACGGCGCCACCGCGGTTGCGACCGGCGCCGAGCACGGCCGCGTTGACCCCGACGAGCACGAACTGTCCCGCGACGCCGGCCAGCGACCACGCGACGACCATCACGCCGAACATCCCCGCGGTGCCGGCGACGAGGACGAGCGCCGCCCCACCCAGCGCGCCGATCAGCACGCCGCGGCGCGCACCGATCCGGTCGATCGCGCCGCCCGCCCACCGGGCCGCGATGATCCCCGCGACGCCGAACCCGGTGAGCACCAAACCCCGTGCCGTGGGCCCGAGTCCGAAATCGTCCTCTGCGCGGAACGCTACGAGAAAGCTCAGCCCGCCGATCGCGCCCCAGCCGAGCATCGCGACGATCCCGGTGCGCAGCACGTACGGCCGTAGCGCCTCGCGAAATCGCGGCGGCGGGCCTTTCGCCAGGCCGACGGCGGGGATCCCCGCGACACACAAGCCCGCCGCGACGAACGCGATCGAGACGAACGCCAACCGCCAGTTCACCTCGGCGGCTAGCCCGCCGACCAGCGGTGCCGACGTCTGCCCCGCCGCCTGCAGCGCCCCGAAGGTACCCAGGACGCGACCGAGCCGCGCCGCAGGAGTTGACGCGGCGAGCGTTGCCAGCAGCAGCGGCGTGGTGAACGAGTTGGCGCAGCCCTGCAGCACCCGGCCTGCCTGCAGCACCGCGAACGTCGGCGCCAGCGCGCACATCACCGACGCGAGCACGTAGACGAGATAGGCGATTCGGACCGTCCGCCGCGGTCCCCAGCGGGTGCCGAGCGTCCCCGACACGAGCATGAGCAGCGCGAACGGCAGCAGGTACGCCGTCAGCGACGACGCGGCCGTCCCGGTGGACACGTCGAGGTCGGCACCCATCTCGACGAGCATGGCCGTGACCACGCCCCCGCCGAAGGGGCCCAGATATCCACCGATGTAGAGGGCGGCCCGCGCGCCCGACCGATCCACCGGCAACGGCTACTTCTCGAACGTGCCCGGTCCCCGGCGCCTCAGATACTTTTCGAACTCGGCCGCGATCGCGTCACCGTCGATCTTGGCGATCGCCTCCGTGTTCACGTCGGCGTCGCCGCGTTCCTCGAGCGAGCGCACGTATTCGCTGATCTCGTCGTCCTCGGTGGTCATCTCGGTGACGGCCTGCTCCCACTCCTCGGCCTGGGTGGGCAACTCGCCGAGCGGGACCTCGACGTCGAGTACGTCCTCGACGCGGCGCAGCAGCGCGATCGTCGCCTTCGGGTTCGGGGGCTGCGAAACGTAGTGCGGCACCGCCGCCCAGAACGACACGGCCGGCACGCCGGCGTTCACACACTGGTCCTGCAGCACCCCGGTGATCCCGGTCGGGCCCTCGTAGCGGGTCTGTTCGAGCTTGAACCGCTCGGCGGCCTCCTTGCTGTACGCCGACCCGGTCACCGGGACCGGCCGGGTGTGCGGGGTGTCGGCGAGCAGGGCACCGAGGATGACGACGGTCGAGACACCGGTCTGGTCGATGAAGTCCAGCAGTTCGCGGCAGAAGCTGCGCCAGCGCATGTTCGGTTCGATGCCGCGCAACAGCACGACATCGCGGTTGCTGCCCGGCGGGGAGCACACCGACAGGCTCGACGAGGGCCACTGGATCTCGCGGGTGACGCCGTCGACCTGCCGCACCGTCGGCCGGTTGACCTGGTAGTCGTAGTAGTCCTCGGAGTCGATCTCGGCGAGCGGTTCGGCGTCCCAGATCAGCTCGAGGTGCTCGACCGCGCCGCTCGCCGCGTCCCCGGCGTCGTTCCAGCCCTCGAACGCGGCGACGAGGACGGGGTCGCGCAGGGGAGTCGCGAACTCATCAGCACTCACCACGCCAGCGTAAGCTCTCCGCCCGCACGGCAACGAGAGGAGCGCGATGGGTGCGAAAAGGCCTGACAAAGAGGACGCGGCGACGCTGCGACCGCTGACCCGGGCCGTGCACGCCGGGAACGCCGTCGACCGCGGGACGGGCGCGATCCGCACCCCGCTCGTGTTCGCCAACTCCTACGCGCTGCCCGATGACCCGTCGCAGATCAGCTGGTCCGGTACCGACATCCCGCTCTACACCCGCAACAGCGGGGCCAACCAGATCGCGCTGCAACAGAAACTGGCCCTGTGGGACGGCGGCGAGGACGCGGTGGTGCTCGCCTCCGGGGTGGCGGCGTTGCATTCGGTGTTCTTCACGTTCCTGCGTTCCGGCGATCACGCCGTCGTCGCCGACGTCAGCTACGAGGCGACGTTCCGGCTGTTCACCGACCTGCTGCCGAAGAAGTACGGGATCGAGGCGACGCTGGTCGATACCAGCGACCTCGACGCGGTCCGCGCCGCGATCCGGCCCAACACGCGGCTGATCCACGGCGAGACGCCCGCGAACCCGACGACCCGGATCGCCGACGTCGCGGCGCTGGCGACGATCGCGCACGACGCCGACGCGCTGCTGTCGGTCGACTCGACGTTCGCCTCGCCGATGCTGCTGCGCCCGCTCGAGCAGGGTGCCGACCTGGTGGTGCACTCGCTGACGAAGTACATCAACGGCCACGGCGACGCGATGGGCGGCACAGTGATCGGTTCGCGGGAACTGATCACGAAAATCAAGAACGAGGCGATGGTCGACGTCGGCGGCGTGATCAGCCCGTTCAACGCCTGGCTGATCAACCGCGGCTCGATCACCCTGCCGCTGCGGATCCGCCAGCACTGCGCCAGCGCCCAGGCCATCGCGGAGTTCCTCGCCGCCGACGACCGGGTCGCTTTCGTCTCCTACCCCGGCCTGCCGTCGCACCCGCAGCACGACCTCGCCCGGCACACCATGCCCGACGGCTACGGCGGCATGATGGCGTTCGCGGTGCGCGGTGGCCCGGACGTCCAGAACGCGTTCGTCGCGAACCTGCGGGTGATCACGTCGGCGGTGTCGCTGGGCCACGATGAGTCCCTGATCGTGCACGTCGGCACCACCGGGCCGCGGGTGGTCCACTATCCGCCCGAGTTCCGTAAGTGGGGCCACTTGCGGTTCTCCGTCGGCATCGAGGACACCCAGGATCTGCTCGACGACCTGTCCGCGGCGCTGGACGCGACGATCGGATAGCTCGCGCGGCCACCTGCCTGCGGCGTTCATATCGCCCGCCCGGCCACCTGCCCGCGGCGCTGGACACGACGTTCACCGAGGCTGCGCGGCCACCAGGTTCGCGGTGAACGGCGCGGTCACGGCGCCGTTCGGACCGGTGAACGGCGCGAGCACATCGTGCGCGTCGGCGCGGATGCGGGCGTAGATGTCGTCGGAGATGCGCTCGCGCAGGGGCGTGCTCTCCACCTCGGTGGTCACGAACGCGTCGACCGAGGGCGCCCGGTACAGGCCATCGGGGGCGGCGACGGCATGGACGTGCAGGCCGGCCGAGTCGACGAGTTGACGCAGGTCACCGAGGTCGCCGCAGCGGAAGTAGGTGCTCAGCAAGTCGACCGCCTCCGGACCGGCGTGGCCGGCGACCATCGCGACGAACGGCGCGAACGCGGGCTGGATGGTCAGTGCGGCGGGCACGAGGACCGCGATGTCGCCGCCGGGCGCCGTCACGCGCGCCATTTCGGCCAGGCACGCCCGCGGATCGAGGAAGAACATCAACGCCATCTGGCAGGTCACGGCATCGAAGGATGCGTCGTCGAACGGCAGCGCAGCGGCGTCGGCGCACCGGAAGTCGACTTCGGGGCTGACCCGTCGGGCCACGGTCAGCATCGCCTCGTTCGCGTCGACGCCGGTCACCTCGCCACCGGGATCGACCAGGTCGGCCGCCGTGCGGGCCACGATTCCGGTCCCACACGCGACGTCGAGGACGCGCCGACCGGGGCGGATGCGCGCGGCGTCGCAGACGATCGGCGCCCACTGCGCGAAGAATGCCGGGACGAACGCCGACTCGTAGATCTCGGCCGCCTGCAACGGGATCTGGAACGACGCTGGAATCTCGGACGACGCTGGCGTGGATGTGCTCATGTATCGATGCTGACCGCCGACGTGCGGCGAAGCATCGGGCAGTCGACCCATCTTCACGGCGAATTCAGGATCGCGGCGCCGGCGGAAGTCACCGTACCCGCACCCACGACGCGGGCGGCGCCGCGCACCCCCGTTTTCGCTGCCCAGTTGGATCCGTGCTGGCTGGTTCGGCCTGCTGATGATCCAGCCCTCCTTCCGATCACCGGGCAACCGAATGGGCCGGCAAGCGAAGGGTGATTCCGCGGAATCGCGAAGGGTGATTCCGCGGAATCACAAACGCAGCCGGAGGCCCGATCTTGTGTCACCGTTCGCAGTGGACTTCTTCGCGTACCCGCTCAGATCGGTCAACGGCGCACCCGATAGCGCAGGTGAAGCACCCGGTTGCCCTGAATCACCACGTCAGGATCCTCCAACAGGTGCTGCGCGTGGACCGACCCGAAGTAGCGCTTGCCGGACCCGAACACGACGGGTACGACGTCCATGCGCACCTCGTCGA
>DATDBL010000061.1:0-16367 GCA_036524855.1 Aldersonia sp.
GTGGCGCGGGAAGCGCCAGCGCGTCGGTGTGCCCATCCCGGACGTCCAGGCGAAGACCGTCGCGGGTCGGACGGCGAACACCGGGCCGTCGGCGCCGTGGTCGTCGCCGATGCCTGCGTCCTCGGTCTCGGGGTGGGTGGGGTGCATCGGCCAGTCGTATTTGGGCCCGTAGACCGTGCACATCTCCTCGAGTGCGACGCGGTCGCTGACCCGGGTGGCGCGTCCCTCGACGATCAGGGCGGCGTCGCCGTCGTCGAGGTGCACCGTGATCGCGTCATTGTGCACCAGGTTGCGCCGGGCCAGCGATCCCGTGCTGAACCAGACCGCCTCGTCGAGCCAGATGCCCCACACCGGCCGGCAGTGTGGGCTGCCGTCGGGTCGTACGGTCGCGATCCAGTAGGTGGTCGCGGTGGTGAGCCGGTCGCATGCCCACGACCAGTCGAGCAGGTCCGCCCCGCTCGACCTGCTGCCGTAGAGGATCGGCGCAGACGCGGCCGGGAACGTGGTCACGCGCCTGCGCCGTCGCCTCGGTGCGCCAATGCGTCTTCGACCCGCTTGCGGGCGCCGGCGAGATGTTCCTCACACCGGCGCGCGAGTTCCTCGCCGCGTTCCCACAACGCCAGCGACGCGTCGAGATCGAGCCCGCCCTGTTCGAGGATGCGGACGACCTCGACGAGTTCGTCGCGCGCGGCCTCGTAGCCGAGTTCGGCCACGGGCGTGGCCTCGGAATCGGTGTCGGTGTCGGTCATGAAGTGCCTTTCCCGCCCAGTGCCGCGGCGGTGATCGCCCCGTCGGCGACGCGGATGCGTAGTTGGGTGCCCGGTGGCGCGTCGTCGACGGACCGCACGACGTGCGCCTGCGCGCCCGCGACCCGCTGCACCACGGCGTAGCCGCGCGCCAGGGTCGCGGCGGGACCGAGGGTGGCGAGGCGTTCGCGCAGGTGGCGTGTGGTGGTGTCCTCGCGGTCGAGGCTGTGGCGCACGTCCCGGCGCGCGGTCTCGCGCAGCCTGCTCACTTCGGATGCCCGGTCGTCGAGGGTGCGCAAGGGGTCGGCGAGCGCGGGCCGGCTGCGGATGGCCACGAGCATCCGCGCCTCGCGCCCGACCCAGCCGCGCAGCGCCGCCGCCGCGCGGCCGCGTAGCTCGCCGATCAACTCCGCCTCGGCCACGGCGTCGGGCACCACCCGCTTGGCGGCGTCGGTGGGGGTCGCGGCGCGCAGGTCGGCGACATGGTCGATCAGCGGCGAGTCCGGTTCGTGCCCGATCGCGGACACGATCGCAGTGCGCGCCTTGACGATCGCGCGGCACAGCGTCTCGTCCGAGAACGGCAGCAGGTCCTCGACGCTGCCGCCGCCGCGAGCGAGGATGATCACCTCGACGGCCGGGTCGCCGTCGAGTTCGGCGAGCGCGGTCAGGATCTGCGGCACCGCTGTGGGTCCTTGAACGGAAGTGTTTCTGATCTCGAATTTCACTGCCGGCCAACGGCTCTGGGCGACGGAGAGGACGTCACGCTCGGCCGCGCTGGCCCTGCCGGTGATCAGACCGATGGTGGCGGGCAGGAACGGCAGCGGGCGCTTGAGTCGCGGTTCGAACAGGCCCTCGGCGGCCAGCAGCGCACGCAGGCGCTCGATGCGGGCCAGCAGTTCGCCGATGCCGACGGCGCGGATCTCGCTGATCCGCAGCGACAGGCTGCCGCGGGCGGGGAAGAACACCAACTTCCCCAACACGATCACGCGGCTACCCTCGCGCAATGCCACCGGCGACTCGGTGATCAGTTCGGGTGCGCAGGTCACCTGCAGCGACATGTCCGCGACCGGATCACGCAGCACCAGGAAGGCGGTGCGGGTGCCGGGGCGGACGTTGATCTGGGTGACCTGACCCTCGACCCAGATCGAGCCGAGCCGGTCGATCCAGCCCGCGACCTTGGTGGAGACCGACCGCACCGGCCACGGCTGCTCGGCGGAGTTCGAGGTCCGCGCGGTCACTTCGCCTGGGCAGAGGCGATGCGGTTCTCCAGCATGGTCAGGAACGGCGCCCGGGCCAGGGTGCGCTGCTCGTAGTCGAGCAGGGCGGTCAGTTCGTCGAGCGAGAGCGACCGCAGCCGTGCCCGCAGTTGGGCCAGCGTCAGCGAGTCGTAGTCCAGGTACTCCGCGATCTCGGGCTCGGTGACCTGCCGGGCGGAACCGTTCACGGCGCTTCCGTTCGTCGGGTCGCCGTTGCTCTCGCTGAGGACGCGTGGCGGCATCGAGTACAGCGCGAACCGCCCGGCAGGGGTGTCGCGTTCGCTCACCGGAGGCGGGGCGGGCTCGTCCTCGTCGAAGGTCGCCCACTCCGGCACCTCCGGCGGCTCGCCGCCCCACTGGCTGAACACCTGATCGCCGCGGATGGCGAGGCTGGTGATGAACTGCTGCACGTGCATGGTGGTCTGCAGCAGCTGGCTCAGCGCCGTCATCGGCAGCATCACCGCCGCCGCGGGGAGCTTGCGGCTCTCCTCGATGGCGTAGACCGCGGCGCCCGCCGCGACCCGGGCCAGATAGGGGGGACGAATCATAGCCCTAGCCTGCCCGATGGGCAGCGGGATTGGTAGCTGGGGGTCCGCCGGTGTCGCGGTGGCCGGGTCGTGCGGGGTCCGTTCCGTATCCTGGGACCCATGTCTTCTGCAGTTCCCCTCAACGTCGGTATCGCGCGCTCGGCCGAGGCCCGTCCCGGCGCGCACGACGGCGGGAAGCGGGTGCTGCTGGCCGAACCGCGCGGCTATTGTGCCGGCGTGGACCGGGCGGTGGAGACCGTCGAGAAGACGCTCGAGCGCTACGGCGCCCCGATCTACGTGCGCAAGGAGATCGTGCACAACCGGCACGTCGTCGAGACCCTCACCGATCGGGGCGTGGTGTTCGTCGGCGAGACCGACGACGTCCCGGAGGGGGCCGTCGTCGTGTTCTCGGCGCACGGGGTGTCTCCGGCCGTGCATGCGTCGGCTGCCGAACGGAACCTGCGCACAATCGACGCGACATGCCCGCTGGTCACCAAGGTGCATCAGGAGGCGAAGCGGTTCGCCCGCGACGACTACGACATTCTGCTCATCGGCCACGAGGGTCACGAGGAGGTCGAGGGCACGGCGGGCGAGGCGCCCGAGCACGTACAACTCGTCGACGGGCCGGGCGCGGTCGACAACGTGACGGTCCGCGACGAATCCAGGGTGATCTGGCTCTCGCAGACCACACTGAGCGTGGACGAGACGATGGAGACGGTCGCCCGACTGCGTGAGCGGTTTCCCTCGTTGCAGGATCCGCCGAGCGACGACATCTGCTACGCCACCCAGAATCGTCAGGTCGCTGTCAAGGCGATGGGGCCCGAATGCGACCTGGTGATCGTGGTGGGGTCGCGGAACTCGTCGAACTCGGTGCGCCTCGTCGAAGTGGCGCTGAACGCGGGCGCGAAGGCGGCGCACCTGGTCGACTTCGCGCGCGAGGTGGATCCCGCTTGGCTCGACGGGGTATGCACGGTGGGCGTGACGTCCGGTGCATCGGTGCCCGAGGTGCTGGTCCGGGGGGTGCTCGATCTGCTCGCCGAGCACGGCTACGCCGACGTCCAGCCGGTCACCACCGCCAACGAGACTCTGGTCTTCTCGCTGCCGCGCGAATTGCGCGCGTCGCGGCGCTGACGGGCAGGTCAGCCCTCGTGCGGTAGGGGCTCCCGGTCGCGGTAGCGTGCCTGCGGCATCGGGTGCGCCGGCATCTCCGCGGGCCGGGACCGGCGCATCTCGGCGGCCGTGTTCGGCGGCACCGGCCGTCGTGGCGACGGAGCCTGCCGGGGTGGCTGCTGCTGGCGTGGAGTCTGGCGAGCCGCCGCCTGCCGGGGCGGAATCGCGGTGCGCCGACCGAGTCGTGACCCGCCGCCCGACCTCGTGACCCGCGGCTGGCCGGGGGCCGCGACCGCCGGGCCCCGTCTCGCCAGGTAGACCCGCAACGCGCCGAGCGCGACCGAGACAACGGTCGCGAGCAGCATCAGCGGGAACCGATTCACCAGTTCGATCGCCGAGTTCAGCAGCACGTCCCTGATCGAGGAACCCGAATCGCCCGTGAAGAACTGATACGCCAGCGGCACCGCGACGAACAGCAGCAACGGGGGCTGCACCACTGCGGTGAACATGCCGCGGTAACGCACCGCGCACAACGCGACCACACAGCCGCACAGGTAGAAGACCGCGAACGCGCGAGTCAGCTCGGTGCCGCGGGCGGCGTCGATGAGAAACCCGATGAAGGTGAAGCCGGCCGCGATCAGCACCGCACCCCACGCCGGCACGCCCGGAACCGTGGAAACGATCGACCTGCGTGGGGCAGGCACCACGGATCGCGCGTGTTGCGTTGAAGGCACGTATCGACATTAACGGCTCGCTGTCAGATTGCATCGTTGGCGCGTCCGCGTGCTGTTCGCGATTCGACCGGTGAATCGCACGCTGGATCCTCGATCGCGACCGCACGCGGCCAGGACTCCACCTGCCTGACCGTGGCCACCTCGCCGTCGTACAACTCGAGTTCGTCGAGACGTCGCGCGGTGACGAGTACCCGCGATTCCATCGACGCGACCGTGTGGTTGTAGGAGTCCACGGCCTTCCCGAGCTGGGCTCCGAGCCTGTCGAGGTGCCGCGCCGCGACCCCGAGCCGGCCGTACAACTCCCGCCCGAGTTGCTGAATCGTCGCGGCCTCGCGTGACAGCGCGTCCTGGCGCCAGGTGTGGGCGACCGTGCGCAGCAACGCCATCAACGTCGTCGGGGTGGCGAGAATCACGTTCCGGGAGAAGGCGTGCTCGAGCAGACTCGGGTCGGCGCCCAGCGCGGCGTCGAGGAATGCGTCGCCCGGCAGAAACAGCACGACGAACTCCGGGCTCGGCGCGAACGACTCCCAGTACGCCTTCGCGGCCAGTTGGTCGACGTGGGAACGCAGCGCGCGGGCGTGGCTTGCCAACTGGTCGGTCGCGTCCGGCGTGTCGGGCGCAGCGGCGTCGAGGTAGGCCGCCAGCGGGACCTTGGCGTCGACGACGATCTGCTTGCCGCCGGGCAGACGCACCACCAGGTCGGGGCGCACCCCGCCGCCGCCGGCGACCTGCGTGCCGGCCACCTGCGTGTCGAAGTCGCAGTGTTTGCGCATGCCCGCCAGTTCGACCACCCGCTGCAGCTGCACCTCACCCCACCTGCCCCGCACCTGTGGTGCGCGCAGGGCCGCGACCAACTGACCGGTCTGGGTCGACAGGTCACGCGACACCTGGTGCATGCCGGCCACCTGCTCGCGCAGCCCGGCGTACGCCTGGATCCGGCTGCGTTCCACGTCGTCGACCTGCTCGGTCAGCGCGCCGACCGCTGCGCGTAGCGGCCCGATCATGGCCTCCACCTGATCGCCGATCGCGCCGGAGTGCCGACGTGCCGACTCCTCGTTCAGCGCGGTCAACGACGAACGCAGCAACCGTTCGTTGTCGCAGGCGGCAGCGAGGCGGGCCTCCGCCCGCGCGGCGCGGTCGCCGGTACGCGCGGCGTGCAGCAGCCAGCCCAGCGCGGCCCCCAGGGCGAGGGTCGCGAGCAGGGCCACGGCGATGGTCGGCGTCATGGCCCGAGAGCATGCAGCACGGCACCGACAGGTTTCACGAATCGCGTCGGTCGCCGATTCTGTCGGTGGGATCGCCTACGGTCGCGGGCATGCGCATCCTGCACACGTCCGACTGGCACGTCGGCCGCACGTTTCACGGTGTCGACCTGCTGGCGGACCAGGCCGCGGTGCTCGCAGCGATCGCGCAGATCGTCGCGGACGAGAGTGTCGGCGTGGTGCTCGTCGCCGGCGACGTGTACGACCGGTCGATTCCGGGCGCCGACGCGATCGAGGTGTGCCACGCGGGTTTCGAGCAGATCCGCGCAGCCGGAGCGCAGCTAGTCGTGTCGTCGGGCAACCACGATTCGCCGACGCGGCTCGGGGCGGGCGCTGCGTTCACCGCGGCCGGCGGGCTGCACCTGCGCACCCGGGTGGCCACGGTGGATGTGCCGGTGCTGCTGGAGGATCCGCACGGTCCGGTGGCCTGCTACGGGCTGCCCTACCTCGAACCGGACCTCGCCCGGATGGAACTCGACGCCCCCCAGGCGCGCTCGCACACACAGGTCGCCGAGGCGGCGATGGCGCGGGTGCGGGCCGACCTCGCTCGCCGGCCTGGCGTGCGATCGATCGTGCTGGCGCATGCCTTCGTCCAGGGCGGCGCGGCAACCGGCTCCGAGCGGTCGATCAGCGTCGGTGGGGCGGCGACGATACCGGTGTCGGCGTTCGACGGCATCGACTACGTTGCCCTCGGACACCTGCACTCACCGCAGCGGCTCACCGATACAGTGCGCTATTCCGGCTCCCCGCTGCCGTATTCGTTCGGCGAGCGCTCGCATCGCAAGGCGGTGTGGCTCGTTGACCTCGACGCGGGTAGCACCACGGTGCACCGGCGTGACCTGCCGGTGGTGCGCGGGCTCAGCCAGCTGACCGGGACGCTCGAGCACCTGTTGTCCTCCCGGGAATTCGAGGGTGCCCGGGACCATTACGTCTCAGCGCTGCTGACCGACTGGGCCCGGCCGGTGGATGCGTTGCGGCGGTTGCGCGAGCGGTTCCCACACGCCGTGCACGTGGAATGGCAGCGGCCCGAATCGCTGTCCGACGCCAGCTACCGCGAGCGGGTAGGCGGGCGTGGTGATCTCGATATCGCGGCGCAGTTCCTGCGTGAGGTGTACGGGGAACCCGGTCCCGGTGCGTTGGACTGGATCCGGCGTGCGCTGGACGCGGCTGACCGGCCCGAGGCTGCCGACACCGGTGCCCGCGAACCCGACGAATGGGAGGCGAGCGCGTGAGGATGCACCGGCTCGAGGTGACGGCGTTCGGGCCGTTCGCGGCCACCGAGACCGTCGACTTCGACGCACTCGGCGCGGACGGGCTGTTCCTGCTGCACGGCCAGACCGGGGCGGGGAAGTCGAGCGTTCTCGACGCGGTCGCGTTCGCGCTGTTCGGGGTGCTGCCAGGGGCGCGGCGCGGCACGAAGCGGATTCGCTCCGACCATGCCGAACCGCCCGTCGTGCCGCGCGTGACGCTGGACGCGACGATCGCCGGGCGCCGGTTTCGGCTCGCCCGCTCGCCGGAGTTCAGCCGCCCCAAGCGATCCGGGCAGGGCGTGCGCACCGTCCACGCCAGCGCCACCCTGACCTGGCAAGACGGGTCCGGGGTGCACCTGTCCCGGATGCCCGACATCCGCGCCGAGGTGCACCGCTTGCTCGGGATGACCGCGGATCAGTTCTTCCAGGTCGTGCTGCTGCCGCAGGGCGAATTCGCCACGTTCCTGCGGGCGAGCAACGAGGACCGAGAGCGTCTGTTGGAGCAGTTGTTCGACGCCGCCCGCTTCGGCACGGCCGAGGCGTGGCTCGCCGAACGGCGCCGCACGAGCGCCGCCGCGCTCGAGGAGCGACGAGTTCACGTCGACCGACTGCTCGCGCAGATCCGCGTGGTGGTCGGATCCGACGAGCCCGCCGCGTCCTGCGCTGACGACGAGGCCGGTTGGGCGCGGGAACATCTCGCGACGGCGCGCACTGCTGCCGAGCAGGCGCGCACCGACCTCGAGCGCCGCGCTGCCGCCGCCCGCGCCGCTGCCGCGGCGCTGGACGCCGCCCGCATTCTCGACGAGCGCCGCCGCCAGTGGCAGACCGCGCGACAGCATCTCGCCGCGCTCGCCGAGACCGCGGACGAGCGCGCCGAACTCGCCGCGGATCTGGCTCGAGCGCGACACGCGGAGCAGGTGCTGCCCGCCGTCGAGGCCGCCGCCGGCGCCGCCGAGGACGCCGCGCAGGCCGCGACCGCTGTCGACGAGTGTGCGGCGACCTTGGCGCAGCTGGACCCGGCCGCCGACGTCACCGATCTCGAAGGCGCCGCGCGGACCTGGTCCGCGGAATACGGCCGCCTCGACGAACTCGCCGGCGCCGAGGCCGAAGCGGATCGACTCGACGTCGAACTGGACCGCACGCGCGACGAGCGTGCCGATGTCGCCGCCGGACTCGCGAACGCTCGGCAGGAACGCGCCGGAATTCCAGCCCTGCTCGCCGACACCGAGCAAGCCCTGCAGGTCGCCCGGGACGCCGCAGCGCGGATTCCGGCGCTCGAAGAGCGGGTTGCGCGGGCGCGCCGGGCCGCGCAAGCCGCAGCCGAACTGGTCACGCTACGGGGCGATCTCGCCGACGCATGCGCCGCGTTCGAGGTGGCCCGCGCGCGGCACAACGACGCCCGCGCCCGCGTGCTCGACCTGCGCGAGCGGCGCCTTGCCGGGATGGCGGCCGAACTCGCCGCACAACTGCGACCCGACGAACCCTGTCCGGTCTGCGGTGCGCGCGACCACCCGGCGCCGCGACAACCGATCGACGGCTCCATCACCCCGGCCGCAGAACGCAACGCCGCGCGGGCCGAACAGCATGCCGTGCAGGAATGCGACGGTGCGGCGGAAGAGGTCACCCGCCTCGACCGGGAGGTCGCCGCCCGGGCCGTTCTCGAGGTCGACGGCGACGCCGCCGAACTGCTCGCCGAGACCATCGACCACCTCGCGGCCGCGCGGGCGGTCGCCGCCGGCACCGACACCCACGCCGAGCAGCTGCGCGCCGCCCGCGCGAGCGCCGAGCGCCTCGACGGCCGGATCGCCGACCTCGCCCGCGCAGTGGCCGCCCGCGACGAACGCCTCGCCGCCACCGAGCGACGCTGCGCGGACCTGCGGTCCCGCATCGCCTCCGCGCTCGGCGGGACTGTGACGGTGCGCGAACGACGCGCCCACTGCGCGGCCGTGATCGACGCCGTCGCCGCGGTGCGGGAGGCTCGCGCCGTCGCGCGCACCGACACGGCCACCGCGACCGCAAATGCCCGCACCGCCGAGCACGCACTGCGCGGCGCCGGGTTCGAGTCCGCCGACGCCGCGCGGGCGGCGCAGTGGCCGGCACGCCGGCGCGAGCGCGTCGCGGCGCAACTCGCGGCCGGCGACGAGACGCGTGCCCGCGCCGAGGCAGTCGCGGCCACACCGGAACTCGCCGAGGCGGGTGCATCGGAGCCGGTGAACCTCGACGCCCTCGCCGCTCGGCACGAGGAGGCGACCGCCGCGCATCGCACCGCCAGCACCGCCAACGCCACGGGGAGTGGGCGCCTCACCCAGCTCGAACAGCTCACCGCGCTGCTGTGCACGGAACTCGACACGGTCACCTCGCGTGCCGCCCGGCACGCCGAACTCGCCACGGTCGCCGACCTTGTAGCCGGCCGTGGCGCGAACAACCGGCGGATGTCGTTGCGTTCCTACGTGCTCGCGGCCCGGCTCGAGGAGGTGGCGGAGGCGGCGTCGGCGCGGCTGCGCCGGATGTCGGGTGGCCGCTACGAGTTCGTGCACACCGACGAGGCGGGCACGCACGGTCGCCGCGGCGGCCTCGGCCTCGACATCCGCGACGACTACACCGGCGCGATCCGGCCCGCCCAGACGCTGTCGGGTGGCGAGACTTTCCTGGCCTCGCTCGCGCTCGCGCTCGGGCTCGCGGACACGGTCGCGGCCGAGAGCGGCGGGCGACTGCTCGACACGATCTTCGTCGACGAGGGGTTCGACACCCTCGACGACGAGGCGCTGGACTCGGTGCTCGGCGTCCTCGACGAACTCCGCGCGGGTGGACGGGTGGTCGGCCTGGTCAGCCACGTCGACGAACTGCGGCAGCGGATCCCGAGCCGGCTGCACGTCATTCGCGGTCGGGCGGGCTCTCGGCTCCAGGCTCGGATCGCGGGGTAGCGGGGGTGGCGTCCACGGTGGTTCCGGTCGGCTCCGCGGTCGCGGCGTCGAGTTGCTCGCCGATGTAGCGCACCAGCACCGCCGCGACCGCCGCGACCGGCACCGCGAGGAAGGCGCCGGGGATGCCGTACAGCGATGCGCCGGCAGTGACGGCGAGCAGCACGACCACCGCGTGCAGCTTCATGCTGCGGCTCTGCAGCAGCGGTTGCAGCAGGTTCCCCTCGACCTGCTGCACCGCGATGATGATCGCGAGCACGATCAGCGCGGTCGTCAGACCGTTCGCCACCAGTGCGACCAACACCGCCAACGCCCCGGCGACGAAGGCACCGACGATCGGGATGAAACCGCCGAAGAACGTCAGCACCGCCAGAACCAGCGCGAGCGGCACCCCGAGAATCACGAGGCCGAGCCCGATGAAGAACGCATCGATGAAGCTCACGAGCGCCTGGGTGCGGATGAACCCGCCGAGGGTGTCCCAAGACCGCAGCAGCACCGCCTCGACGTGCCGCCCGCCGTGGGTGCCGATCACCGAGTGCAGCCAGGGGATGAACCGGCGGCCGTCCTTGAGGAAGAAGAACGTCAGCACGAGCACCAGGAACAGGGCCACGACCATCGACCCGGCGGTCGTGACACCGGTGAACACGCCCGACGCGATCCGGGTGGCGCTGGACTGCAGCTTCTCCACGATCGCCGCCACCGCCGAGGACATCTGTTCGTCGGCGACGTTCAGTGGCGGCCCGCGCAGCCACTCGCGGACCTTGTTCACGCCCTCGGTTGTGCGGTTGGCGAGGTCGGGGGCCTGATCGACCACCGACGGGACGATCACCGCGATCACCGCGGCGAGGAAGGCGACGAAGCCCACGATCGTGATCGATGTGGCCGCGGCGGGTTTGAGGCCCCACGTCATCAGCATGCGGGTCGGCGGCCACAGCACCGTGCTGACCACGATCGCAAGCAGCAACGGCATCGCGATCACCCAGAACTTCGCGAGCACGTAATCGATCACCCACCATCCGGCGGCGATCGCGACCAGGCACAGCGACCACTTCGCGAGCCACATGGCGCCCCGGCCGATCAGTGCGCCGCGGTCCGGGCGAGCCGGGTCGTCAGATCCAACGGTGTCCGTCACGGCCCAACTCTCTCATCGTTCGTGTGCGAGCAGCCAATCCTTGACGTCGACACCCCATCGGAACCCACCCAAACCCCCGCCGACGCGGACAACGCGGTGGCAGGGTACGAACAGCGCGGCGGCGTTGCGGCCGCACGCGTTCGCCGCCGCCCGCACCGCGGCGGGACGGCCGGCGCGCGCCGCGAACTCGCGATACGTCACCGGTGCACCGGCCGGTACCGCCCGCAGGATCCGCCACGCATGCTCGATGAACTCCCCCGACCGCTGCCGCACCCGGATCGTGTCGATCGCGGAAGTCTCGCCGCGGTGGTACGCGATAACGGCGTCGGTCACCGCGCCCAACTCGCGTCGCGGCCGCACCTCGACCGGGCGCAGCGCGGGATGGATCACCGGCAGGAGGTGCCCCAGGTCCGCGGTCCACCCCGCCGCCAGCACCGCGTCGTCGTGGTCGTGGTCGACGACGGTCGTGAACGGCCCGATCGGTGTCGCGACCGTCGCGTACGCGGCGGGCCTCATCCGCGCGCCTGGATCGCCGTGCGCCACAGATGCATGGTCGCGTACGAGCGCCACGGCGCCCACACCCGGGTGTCGGCGAGGTCGCGGCGGAGCAGCGCGGCCCCGGCCCGCACCACGAGGTCGGTGTCGAGCAGCGTGTCCGGGTCGGCGAGCATCCGCATGGCGACGTAGTCCGCGGTCCACGGTCCGACGCCGCGGAGGGCGAGCAGGTCGCTGCGCAGGTCCGCGCGGTCGCGCCCCGCATGCAGCACCAGGGTCCCGTCGGCGATCGCCCGCGCGGCGCCGACGATCGCCGCCACCCGGCGCCGCGGCCCACGTAGCACGTCGGCGCCGTGCTCGGCGATCGCCGCGGCGTCGGGGAACGCCCGCAGCCCGCCGAGTTGTGCGCTCAGCGCGGTGACATTCGCGCTCAGCGCCGTGACATTCGCGCCCAGCGCGGTGACATTCGCGCCCAGCGCGGCGACCAGCGTGGCCGTGTGCGTCACGGCCGCCGCGACCGAGACCTGCTGGCCGATCATCGTGCGGATCAACAACTCCGTGCCGTCCACGCAGCCGGGCACCCGAATCCCGGGGGCGGCCGCCACCGCGGATGCCAGCGCCGGGTCGCACGCCAGTGCGTCGTCGACGGCCTGCGGGTCGGCGTCGAGGTCGAGCAGGTGGCGCACCAGCGCGACCGCGGCGGCGAGGTCACGCAGGTCGGCGAGCGAGAGGTCGGTGCGCACGTGGCCGTCGCACAGTTCCACCGCGACCGTGCCCGGCCCGTGCGGCAACGGCAGCACCCGGCGGAACACGCCGTCGGCGTGGTGCTCGAGGCCGGGAACCGCGTGCGCGGTCAGAAACCAGGCCAGCCACGCGCGGTTCAGCGGCGCGCGATACGGCAACCGCAGCACGATCGCGCCCGGGGTCGTCGCCGTGGGTACCGATCCGCGCACGCGCAGCGCCGAGGGGGTCGTCGCGAACACCTCGCGGATGGTGTCGTTGAACTGCCGGATGCTCGTGAACCCCGCGGCGAAGGCGACGTCCGCGAACGGCATGGCCGTCGTCTGGATCAGCACCCGCGCGAGTTGCGCACGATGCGCGCGGGCGAGGGCGAGTGGGCCGGCGCCGAGTTCGGCGGTGAGCACCCGGTTCAGCTGCCGCGGCGAGTACCCGACCGCGGCGGCGAGACCCGCCACCCCGTCGCGTTCGACCGCACCGGCCGTGATCAGTCGCATCGTCCGCGCCGCGACGTCGGAGCGCACGTTCCAGGCGGGCGACCCCGGTGCCGCGTCCGGCAGGCAGCGGCGGCACGCGCGAAAGCCGGCCCGGTGCGCGGCCGCTGCGGTCGGCAGGAACGTCACGTTCGCCGGTTTGGGCGTGCGCGCCGGACAGGACGGGCGGCAGTAGATTCCGGTGCTGCGCACCGCGGTGACGAACTGGCCGTCGAAACGCGGGTCCCGGGCCGACACCGCGCGGTAGCAGGTGTCGAAGTCGAGTCCGACGCTCCTCGGCGCACAGATGGTCACCACTCGACTGTGCCAACTCGGGCGTGAATCTGGCTAGCGGGAATCGGACAACACCATGAATCGGACAGCACGAGAATCGGACAGCGATAATGACCGGATGGACACCCAGGATCCGCCGCTGCCGCGGGTGCGACGCGGGCCGTTGACCCGCAACGCGGTCGGCGGGACCTCGGCCGAGGCGTTCATGATCATCGCGATCGCGACGATCCTGATCACCCGCGGCTATCTGCATGTCACCGGCTACCCACAGGTGGGCGGGGGCACCCTGCACATCGCGCATGCGCTGTGGGGCGGGGCGTTCATGATGCTGGCGCTGCTGTTCGGCTGGGGGTTGCTCGGCATCGGGGCACGGATGTTCTGTGTCGTGCTCGGCGGCATCGGATTCGGGTTGTTCCTCGACGAGGTGGGGAAGTTCGTCACCAAGGACAACGACTACTTCTACGGTCCCTCCGCGGAGATCATGTACGTGCTCGTCGTCGTGCTGCTCGTGGGCGGCCGCGTCTTCCGCGACCTTCGCCCGCTCAGCGCCCACGAGGCGATCGCCTCGGCCGCGGGGATCGCCGCCGACGGCGTCGCGCGCGGATTGCCGCGGCACCGGCGCGAACTGGGTCTGCGCCTGGTCGAACGGGCCCGCGCGGGCGGGATCGACGCCGGCACGGTTGCCGCGGTCGAGGAGTTGCTGCTCGGCGCAGGACCGGCGTCGGAGCGACTGCATCTGCTGGGCAGACGGCTGCCGCGGCTGATTCCGAACTTCTTCCGCAGCCCGCGCTGGGTGCTCGTCGTCGGTTGGCTGATGGTCGCGGCGTCGTTCCTCGGGCTGGCGTTCGGCGCGCTGGGGGTGGCGTTCGGCGGCATCTTCTACTCCGACGACAAGGTCACCTTCGAGCTCGAGGGCCTCAACGTCGCCTCGGTGATTCTGTTGATCAGCGCCGCCCTGACTTTCGCGCTGGCTGCGCCCGCGATGGTCGCCTACCACCGCACCGAGAAGATCTGGCCGCTGCGCTGGCTCCGCTACGCCGCACTGATCTTCACCATGCTCAACGCCCTCGTCGACTTCGCCACCGAAGGTTTCGCCGCGCTGATGAACCTGTCCATCGGCCTGTTCACGCTCGCGATCCTGTCCTACCAACTCGACCGGCGGGCCCGGGCCGGCGCACCGCAGGCCGAGCAACTCGCCGAGGCCGCCGACCCGGTGCGCTGACTCAGCGGGCGCGGGCGCCGCCCCGGCCCGGGTGTCGGCGGGGTCGATGACGTCGTCGAGTTTGAAATTGGTGGCCGCGGTCAGCGCCGTGCCGTGCCACGCTCGCCTCGCGCTCGGCGTCCGGACCGACCATGAATCCCGGTGTGTCACATAGCGACAGCACGGGCAGCCGGAACGAGTCGCACAACGTCAGGAACTCGGCCGCCTTGTCCGCGGCCTCGGCGTCGATCGCGCCGCCGAGGTAGCGGGCGGGCGAGGTCGACGGCGTGGGCCTCGTCGTCGGCGACTACGTGCACCACGCCATTGCGGCGTTGCACGTCGATCGCGCCGATGTCCTCGGGCGGGTAGACCCCGAGTCCGCCGCCCTCGATCATCGCCGGTCCGCCCATCCCGATGTTGGCGTCACGGGTGGCGATGAGCACGTCGCACACGCCGGCGAGGGCCGCGTTGCCGGCGAAGCATCGACCCGACACCACCGCGACCGTGGGCACCACGCCGCCGAGTGCGGCCATCGCCCAGGTAGGCGGCCGACGCCCGATAGAGTGACCGACCGGGTCGCGGCGCGACATGTGGCAGGTCGGCGTCGTCGGCGGAGTGGACGGCGACCGTCTCGAGGTCGAGATCGGCGGCGGTCGGGATGATGCGCAGCGCGATCTCGCCGCGGTTGGCAATCAGGAGACGCGTGGGGGCAGACGCACGGGCTCAGCGTAGGTGGTGCAGTTCGGCCCGCAGTTGGTAGAAGGCGACCACGCCGGGGCGACCGGTGACCTGGGTGTAGCGCTCGACCGCGTCGTCGATGAACGCGGATACCCGGTCTGGGGCGAGGCGGGCGGTCCAGTCGCCGAAGCCGACCGCGCACCACCGTGCGAAGGCGTCACGGGAGCCGAAGTCCCAGGTCTTGTCCACGACGGTGCGTTCGACGATCTCGAACCCGGCGGCGGTGACCACGGCGTCGAAGGCGTCCGGTTCGGGATGCACGAACGGCGCGGTGAAGCCGTGGAATGCGTCTGCCCAGCGCGGGTCGTGCGTCACGTCCATCGCGACCTGTTCGAGGCTGCGTCGCGGACCGGCGCAGACGAAGGCCAGCAGCGCGCGCCCGTCGGGGCGCAGTGCGGTCGCGATGCGGTCGTACGCCGTGGCTTGGTCGTGGACCCAGTGCAGGGCGTTGAACGAGGTGGCGACGTCGAACTCGGCGGTGAAGGGCAAGGTGGTGACCTCGCCGAGTTGGAAGGTCGCGGGGGTGGTGCGCTGCTTCGCGGACTCGATCATGCGGGGGCTGGGGTCGACGCCCAGGATCGAGCCGCGGGGGAGTCGGTCCGCGATCCGGGCGGTGACGTAGCCGTCGCCGCAGCCGACGTCGAGGACACGTTCGTCCCCGTTCAGGTGCAGCCGAGACAGCGATTCGGCGGCCATCACCCGCTGCAGTTCGCTGACCTCGCCGTACCCGGTGCCGTCCCAGTCCGCCATGGCGATCATCGTCGTCGCAGGCGGTGCGGGGGCGCAACGTAGAATCTGACCCCCGTGAGCCTTACCCTCGGAATCGTCGGCCTCCCCAACGTCGGCAAGTCGACCGTGTTCAACGCGCTGACCAACAACGACGTGCTCGCCGCGAACTACCCATTCGCGACGATCGAGCCGAATGTCGGGGTGGTGCCGTTGCCCGATCCGCGGCTCGGCACGCTCGCCGAGATCTTCGGATCCGAGCGGATCGTGCCGGCGGTGGTGTCGTTCGTCGACATCGCGGGGATCGTGAAGGGCGCCTCGGAAGGGGCGGGGCTGGGCAACAAGTTCCTGGCCAACATCCGCGAGGCGGACGCGATCTGCCAGGTGGTGCGGGTGTTCGCCGACGACGACGTGGTGCACGTGGACGGGCGAGTCGATCCGGGCGCGGACATCGAGGTGATCGAGACCGAGTTGATGATCGCCGACATGCAGACCCTGGAGAAGGCGCTGCCGCGGTTGGAGAAGGAGGCGAAGGTCAAGAAAGACCGCAAGCCGCTCGTGGACGCGGCGTCGGCGGCGCAGGCGGTGCTCGATTCGGGGCGGACGCTGTATGCCGCGCAGGGAGAGCTCGATACCGCGTTGCTGCGCGAACTGTCGCTGTTGACGACCAAGCCGTTCCTGTACGTGTTCAACGCCGACGAGTCCGTGCTCACCGACGAGGCTCGCGTGGCGGAGTTGAAAGCGTCGGTGGCGCCAGCGGATTC
>DATDBL010000062.1:0-15860 GCA_036524855.1 Aldersonia sp.
CCGCCGAGTGCGAAGAAGTCGTCGTCCACCCCGACCCGCGCCACCCCGAGCACCTCGGCGAACAACCCGGCCAGCACCTCCTGCACCGGGTTCTGCGGCGCCCGGAACTCCACCGCCGCCGCGTAACCCGGCGGCGGCAACGCCCGCCGATCCAGCTTCCCGTTCACCGTCAACGGCATCCGATCCAGCACCACCACCGCCGCGGGCACCATGAACTCCGGCAACCGCTCGGCCACCGACCGCCGCAACCCCGCACCGTCGAGCACCGCATCCGAGCGCGCCACCACATACCCCACCAACCGATCTCCCACCCCGTCATCGCGCACCACCACCACCGCCTGCGCCACCCCCGGATTCGCCACCAACGCCGCCTCCACCTCACCCGGCTCGATCCGGAACCCCCGCACCTTCACCTGCGCATCACTGCGCCCCACAAACTCCAACTCCCCATTCCGCCGCCACCGCACCACATCTCCCGTCCGATACATCCGCCCACCCGACGGTGTCGATCCCCCGTCGCTTCGCCCGCCCGGTGTCGACCCCCCGTCGCTTCGCTCGCCCGGTACCGATCGCCCGTCGCGTCGCCCGCCCGGTGCCGACCCCCCGTCGCTTCGCTCGCCCCCGAACGGATCGGCCACGAACCGGGCCGCCGTCAACCCCGCGCGCCCGTGATACCCGCGCGCCACCCCCGGACCCGCCACATACAACTCCCCCGCCACCCCCACCGGAACCGGATGCAACCGCGCATCCAACACCACCTCGCGCACCCCGCGCACCGGCGACCCCAACGTCACCGGCTCCCCCACCACCAACGCGCCACTCACATTCGTCGCCACAGTGGCCTCGGTCGGCCCATACGCATTGCGCATCACCCGACCCGGCGCCCACCGCGCCACCAACCCCGCCGGACACGCCTCACCCCCCACCAGCACCTCACCCAACCCGTCCAGCCCGTCCGGATCCACCGTCCCCAACGCCGACGGCGTGAAAATCCCGTGCGTCACACGCTCCTGCGCCAGTAGCTCGGCCAGCTCACTGCCGCCGCGCATCCCCGCCGGCACGATCACCAACGTGCCCGTCGCCTCGAATGCCACCAACAACTCCAACACCGCCGCGTCGAAACTCGGAGACGCCACGTGCAGGGCTCGCGACCCGCGCTCCACCCGACACCGAGACACCATCTCCGCCGCCACGTCGGCCAACCCCCGATGCGTGACCACCACACCCTTCGGCACACCCGTCGACCCCGAGGTGTAGATCAGATACGCAGGCGCGTCCATCCACAGCACACCCCGACGCTCCGCATCGGTCACCGGGCCCACCGACGCATCGGTGACCGCAGCCGCGGTCTGGGATTCGTCCAGCACGACCCACTCGATGGCTTCGGGCAACCGCGGACGGTGCGCGGCCAGCGTAATCCCCAGCAGTGCACCGGAATCGGCGAGCATGTACCCGATCCGGTTCTCCGGGTACGCCGGATCCACCGGCAGGAACGCCGCTCCCGTCTTCGCCACTGCCCACACCGCGACCACCGACTCCATCGAGCGGGCCAGCGCCACCGCGACGAACCGCTCCGGACGCGCCCCCCTACCGATCAGCACCCGCGCCAGTCGATCCGACCACGCATCCAAATCTCGATACGACAACACTCGCCCGGCACACACCACCGCCGCCACATCGCCCGCGCGGCGCGCCGCATCCGCCAGGATTTCGGTCAGACTCCGCCCGGGTCCCGCCGCCGGACCCCGCACCGGCACCAGCGCCCGCCACTCCGCGGCGTCGAGGATGTCGACGTCACCCACCACCACCCCCGGATCCGCACAGACCGCTTCCAACATCCGCACGAACCGCTCGGCCAAGCCCCGCGCCGTCGCCGGATCGAACACGTCGGTGGCATACAGGCACGCGGCGGTCAGCCCCGCCGGTGCCCCGTCCGCCGCGTATCGCTCCGTCACGCTCAGCTGCAGATCGAACTTCGAGATCCCCGGATCCAGATCCAGCGCCTCCACCGCCATGCCCGGCAACTCCGGCACGGCGGCGCCACCGCGCTGCACGTCGAAAGCTACCTGGAACAACGGATGGTGCGCCGTCGACCGAGCCGACACCACCGCGTCCACCAACCGCTCGAACGGCACGTCGGCATGCGCGAACGCCTCCAGATCGCTGTCCCGCACCGCGTCGAGCACCTCGCCGAACCGCATCCCCGACCCCACGCGCGTCCGCAAGACCACCGTGTTCACGAACATCCCCACCAACTTCTCCAACACCGGCTCACCGCGTCCCGCCACCGGCGTCCCCACCAGCACGTCCTGGGCATCACACACCCGCGCCAGCACCGCAGCCCACGCCGCATGCAAAACCATGAACACACTCGCCCGCTGCGCCCGCGCGAGCGTACCCACTCCAGCGTGTAATCCCGCGTCCACGTCGAACTCCACCCGCGCGCCACGCAGCGACCGCGCCATCGGCCGCGGCCGGTCCAACGGCAACTCCAACACTTCCGGCGCATCGGCCAAAGCCCTACGCCAATAACCGAACTGGTCCGCCAAGACGCTGTCGGCGTCGGACTCCTCGCCCAACAGTTCCCGTTGCCACAAGGTGTAATCCGCATACTGCACCGGCAGCGGTTCCCACCCCGGCTCGGCACCGGCCACCCGTGCCGAATACGAAACCGCCAGATCCCGCGCCAACGGCGCCATCGACGCCCCATCCGCCACGATGTGATGCACCACCACCACCAACACGTGTTCGTCCTCCGCCGCCCGGAACAATCGCGCCCGGACAGGCACCTCCACCGTCACGTCGAACCCCCGCGATACGAACCCCAGAAGCCGCTCCCGCAACGCACTCCGATCTACCGGGACTGCCGTCAGATCCACATCCGCCCGTCCCACCGGCACGACGACCTGCACCGGCCCCTCCGCCGAATCCGGGAACACCGTCCGTAGCGCCTCGTGCCGACCCACCACGTCGCCCAATGCCGCCGCCAACGCCTCCACATCCAACCGGCCCCGCAACCGCAGCCCGACCGGAATGTTGTATGCCGGTGACCTGGTGTCGAACTGATCGATGAACCACATCCGTCGCTGCGCATACGAGACCGGCACGCGGGCCGGGCGCTCCCGTCGCGACAACGCCGCCCGCGTCGCCTGCACACCTTCCACGCAGGCCTCGACGCGCCGCGCCAAATTCACCACGGTCGGGGCATCGAACACCGCCCGGACCTCCACCAGCACCCCCAGCGCGGCGTTCACCCGGGCGACCAACCGCGTGGCCGCCAACGAATCCCCTCCGAGTGCGAAGAAGTCGTCGTCGAGCCCGACCTGCCCCACCCCCAGGACATCCGCGAACAGCTCGGCCACGACCTGCTCGCTCGGCGAACCCGGCGCCCGGAACACCCCAGCCCCCACCCCGTAATCGGGCACCGGCAACCGGGTCCGATCCAGTTTCGCGTTCACCGTCACCGGCACCCGATCGACCACCACCACCGCCGCCGGCACCATGAACTCCGGCAACCGCCCCGCCACCTCCGCCCGCACACGCACCGGATCCACCACCACACCCGACCGCGCGACTACGTACCCCACCAACCGATCCCCCACGCCGTCATCGCGGACCACCACCACCGCCTGCCCCACCCCCACACACCGGACCAACGCCGCCTCCACCTCACCCGGCTCCACCCGGAACCCCCGCACCTTCACCTGCGCATCCGCACGCCCCACGAACTCCAACACCCCACCCGGACGCCACCGCACCACATCCCCGGTCCGATACAACCGCCCACCCGACGGTGCGGATCCCCCGTCGCTCCGCTCGCCCGGTGCCGACCCCCCACCACCGAAGGGATCGGCCACAAACCGCAACGCCGACAACCCCGCCCGACCCCGATACCCCCGCGCTACGCCCACACCGCCCACATACAACTCCCCCACCACCCCCACCGGCACCGGCCGCAACCGCGCATCCAACACGCGCGCCCGCATTCCGGGGATGGCCCTGCCGACTGGGCTCGCCGACGCCGTACCGGTCGTCTGTGCCGTCACGCGGAACACCGTTGCGTGCACACAGATTTCCGTGATGCCGTACATGTTCACCAATGCGGGCACCTGGTCGCCGTGTCGATGCCACCACCGCGTCAGATGTCCCGGATCCAACGCCTCACCGCCGAAGACGACGTGCCGCACCGGCAGTGGGTCATTTCCGCTCGACGCTTCGGCTTCGGCGTCGATCAATTGATAGAAGGCGGTCGGTGTCTGACTGAGCACGGTTACCCGGTAGGCCCGTAGGAGATCGAGGAACCGCGCCGGCGCCCTGGCGGTGTCGTGCTGGACGACGACAACGCTGCCCCCCGACAGCAGTGCACCCCACAGTTCCCATACCGAGAAATCGAAGGCCGGTGAATGGAACATCGTCCACACGTCGGACGCGTCGAAGCCGAACCAACCCAATGTGTTCGCCAGCAGGTGTGCCACGCTTCGATGCGACACGAGGACGCCCTTCGGCGTGCCGGTGGATCCGGAGGTGTAGATCAGATACGCCGCGGCATCGGCGCGAAGGGGTGTCCGCCGGTCCGCATCGGCGACCGGCGCGGCGGAATTCCCGGCCAGTGCCGTCACGGTCTCCGGCGCATCGAGTACCACCGCCGGTCGCGAGCCGGCGTTCCGCGCCGCGGCGTACTGCACCGTCGTGACGACACACACCGGATCGGCGTCGGCGATTACGAACCGGATCCGGTCCGCGGGGTGGGTGACGTCGATCGGCAGGTATCCGCCGCCGGCGGTGAGCACCGCGGTGAACGCGACGATCAGGTCGGTCGATCGGGGTAGCACGATCGCGACAAGCGTGTCCGGGCCGACGCCCAGCGAGATCAGGTGGCGCGCCAGCCGGTTTGCGCGCGCTGCGAGCTCGCCGTAGGTGAGAGTCGTGTCGCGGTCGCGCACGGCCGGTGCGCTCGGGGTCCGCATCGCCCGGTCGGCGAACAGGCCCGCGATCGTTGCCGCGCCCGGGTCGGCGGCCGGTTCGTTCCAGCTCTCCAGTTCGCGCCGCTCGCCCGAGTCGAGCAGGTCGACGTCGCCCACGGCGAGATCGGGATTCGTCGTTGCGTCGGTCAACACGCGCACGAACCGATCGGCCAAGCCGTGCACCGTCACCTCGTCGAACACGTCGGTCGCATAGGTGAATTCGACCACCAGCTCCGCCGGTGACCCGTCGGAACCGAATCGCCGGTCCACTCGAAGCAGCAGGTCGAACGCGACATGACCCGGTTCGCCGTCGAGGGTTGTGCGTGGGTCGCCCCCCGACTCTTCGAGGACTACCTGAAACAACGGGGTATGCGCCGTGGACCGCGCCGGCGCGACCGCGTCCACCACCCGCTCGAACGGCACCTCCGCATGCGCGAACGCCGAAAGATCCACCTCCCGAACCCGATCCAGCAGCTCGTCGAACGACATCCCCGCAGCCACCGGTGTCCGCAGGGCGAGGGCATTCACCCCTGCCGTTCCGGCACCGGTCGCGACCGGTGTGCCGACCACGATGTCGTCCTGACCGGACAGCCGGGTCAGGAGTACCGCCAACGCGGCATGGATCGTCATGAAGGTGGTCGCCCGGTGCGCCCGGGCCAACACACTCGCCCGCCGATGCACCCCGGCGTCCAGGGCGAACTCCACCCGTCCACCCCGCCGCGACCGAACCGCCGGCCGCGGCCGGTCCAACGTCAGCGCGAGTAGCTCCGGCGCCCCCGCCAGGGTGCGACGCCAGTACGCCAGCTCCGCCGCGCGGCGCCGCAGCTCCGCACCGATCCGCGCGGTCTCCGGGTCCACCGTCGCCACTGCCGCGTCGACGTCTGCCCGCAACATCTCCTCGAGCAGACACACGAACCTTGCCTGATGATCGCGCAGTTGCTGGTCGTCGTACCGGTTCGGGTTCGCGCGCATGTCGACGAAGACCCGGGCGGGGCTGCCGATGGGATACACGTTGACCGAGAGATCCCGCTCCGGCCCGTAGGTGAGGATGTTGACTTCACCGGTGGTCGGACCCAGCGTCAACGAGTGAAAGAACAGCAACACATTGACCACGGGGCCTGCGAACCGCTGCGTGCCCGCCGCGTCGACCTCGTGCCGGATGTCCTCGATCCCGCAACGTTGGTGCGCCCGTGCGTCGTTCACCGTCGCCTCGACGCGCCGGACGACGTCGACGATGGTGTCGTCGGGTTCGACCCGCAAGCGAACCGGCACCACGTCGGCGGTCATGCCGCCGGCGCGCCGCGCCTGCGGGCTGGTCCGTGCCGCCATCGGCACGTCGAGCACGACCTCGTCGCGCCCGGTCATTCTGGACACGTAGCAGGCGACCGCCGCCATCACGGTCGCGGCCGCCGCTGCCGGGCGTCGCGCTCCGAGCAGTCGATCGGTGGCGGTCGCGGACAGCGGCGCGATCGCGCGACGATTCGCCGCCACCGCGCGCGCGTCCGTCTCGGCGAGGGTGCACACGCCGCGCACATCAGCTAGCTGCGTCGACCAGTACGCCCGGTCTTCGTCGAACGAAGCCGATTCACGGTAGCGCCGGTCGAGTTCGAACAACTCGCGCAGACCGGTCGGCGCGATCGGGTCGGGCTCACGGTCACCGACGGCCGCGGTGTAGAGCTCGGCGACGCGGTCGAAGATCGTCACCGCGCCGAAGCCGTCCAGGATCACGTGATGCGCACGGAAGTACCACAGGTAGTCGCGATTTCCCGTCTGCAGCACCACGGAGCGGATGAGCCGATCACGCAACGGATCCAGCGCCGCCGTGTAGTCGCGGCGCATCCACTCGTCGGCCGCGGCGACCGGGTCCGCTTCCGAGCGCAGATCGATCAGCGCCGTCGACAGATCGAGCGAATGGTCGACGATCTGGTACGGCCGCCCGTCCACCTCGACGAGTCGCACCACGAACGTCTCGAACTCGTGCCCGGCCACACTGCACGCCCGGCTGAGCAGCTCGAAATCGAACTCCCCATGGACCTCGACGCATTGCGCGATGGACAGCGAGGTGCTCGGGTCGAGCCGGTAGGCGAGCCAAATTCCGTGCTGCGCCCGCGACAAAGGAAACGCGTCCCCCGGCACCGTCTCGGCGACAACCCCCCGGTCATCCCGTGCCGGATGCCGCCCGGCGGTCATCGTCTCGGCCCGGTCACCGCTTCGTCCGAGTTTCGTTTCGGCAGCAGACCCCGCATCAGTGGGGTCGTACATGAAATCGAAACGAGCGAGTTCGGCGTCATCGACGTGCCTCCGTGCGCGAGGAGTATCTGCTGTCGCGGTCCTCCTGAAACCACCGGTACGGATATATCGGGCATAACGGGGTCGGCGTTATGGGGTTCCCCGAGATAGCTGAACGAGGACACCAAACGGGCGACTACCCCGCTGGCGCTCGGTTCAAACCTGCTGGTCCCGTTCGGCCAGTCCGGCTCCCACGTCACCTCAGCTACTCGAGGTCCATGCGCCCGTAGATCAGGAGACCGTGCTAGTGATGGTCGTGACGGTGTCGGCCATGGCGGTGCGTGCGGGTATGAGGTATTTGCGGGGGTCGATGATGGCCAGGTCGACCAGACGGTCCCGCACGGCGGTGGTGAAGGAGACGTTGAGGATCGTCCCGACGTTGACCTTGGTGATGCCGGCAGCGACGGCGCGGCGCAGGTCTTTGTCGGTGACTCCGGAGGAGCCGTGCAGCACCAGCGGGACGGGGACTGCGGCGCGGAGTCGGGCGATCAGGTCGAAGTCGGGTGTGGCGGTACGGGTTGCCATCGCGTGTGAGGTGCCGACGGCGACCGCGAGGGCGTCGACGCCGGTGGCGGCGACGAAGGCGGCGGCTTCGTCGGGGTCGGTGCGGACGCCGGGAGCGTGGGCACCGTCCTTGCCGCCGACCTCCCCGAGTTCGGCTTCGAGGAACAGGCCGTGGTCGTTCGCCCACTCGGCGGCAGCCTTGGTGGCGGCGACGTTGGCCTCGTAGTCGAGTTTGGAGGCGTCGAACATCACCGAGGACGCCGCGGTTTCGGCGCAGGCGCGCAGCAGGGTCTCGTCCTCGACGTGATCGAGGTGAATCGCGACGGCGACGCCTGCTTCGGCAGCGACCGCCGCGGCGGCGGCCACGATCGGTTTGACCTGGCCGCGGTGGAACTTCACGGCATTCTCGCTGATCTGCAGGATCACCGGCCGCGCGGCGCGTTCGGCGCCCGCGACGATCGCTTCGGCGTGTTCGAGGGTGATCACGTTGTAGGCGGCCAGACCCGTGCCTGCCTGATGGGCGGCGGCGACGAGGTCGGCGGTGCGGACGAGTGGCATGTGGCGTGTCCTCCACGGTTTTTGGATTTGCGACGCGGTCGTGTGCTCGTCGGGTTCTGTCCCGCGGTATCCGATTCGATCCAGACCCGCCCTTGACATCTTCCCAACCAAACGCAACTATATACATCGAAATCCAAGTGGGCAAGGACACGTCAAGGGGTCGGAATGAGCACTGGCACGTTCTACGTCGGACTGGATGTCGGGACGACATCCAGCAAGGCGGTCGTGTTCGGCGAGGACGGGTCGGCGGTGGCGTCGGGTCGCGCCCCGACGCCGTGGACGATCACGGCGACGGGCGCCGAGGTGGGCGCCGACGAGTTGCTCGATTCGGCGACGGCCGCGCTCGCGGCGGCGGTGGCGGCCTGCCCGGAAGGCAAGATCGCCGGGGTGGGGGTGGCGAGCCTCGCCGAGTCCGGGATCCTCCTCGATCGCGCGGGCGAACCAGTGGCACCGGTGATCGCCTGGCACGACACCCGCGACAGCGCACAACTGGCCGACCTGGAGAATGCCGTTGGCCCGCGGGAGTTCTCCGCGACCACGGGGCTGCCGCTGCGCCAACAGTGGTCGCTGACCAAGCACCGCTGGCTGCGTGAGCACGTGCCCGATGTTGCGCTGGCGGTGCGGCGACTCAACGTGGCCGAGTGGATCGTTCGCGGACTCGGCGGCGAGGAGGCGACCGAGCAGTCGCTGGCCTCACGCACCGGCTGGCTGCGCCTGGCCGACCGGTCCTGGTGGAGCGAGACCCTGGACTGGGCGGGAGCGAGCGAGACGATGATGCCGCCGCTGGTGACGGCCGGCGCAGCCCTGGGCCGGGTCGGCCCCGGCCGCGGACCGGACCGGTTGTCGGGCGCGGTGCTCACCGTCGCCGGCCACGATCATCAGGCCGCGGCCATCGGTGCCGGCGCCGACGCGACCGGGGACGAGTTGGATTCCTGCGGGACCGCGGACGCGCTCGTGCGCACCGTGTCACCGGAGCTGGCCCCGGCCGTGGTGGCCGACCTCGCCGCGGCGGGGATCACCACCGGGTGGCACGCCTCGACCGAGCACTGGTGCCTCTTGGGCGCCACCCAGGGCGGGCTGGCGTTGCAGCGGGTCCTGGCCGTGCTGGGCATGGGCCGCGACGACCTGCCCGCTCTCGACGCCACCGCGATCGCGTTGGACCACACCAGCGTCCGGGTCGACGCCCCCGCGTTCGGACGGGTCGACATCCTCGGCGTCGGGGACGGTCACGGGCCCGCCGACATCTGGCGCGCCGCCCTGGACACCGTCACCGAACAGGCCGGCGAGATCCACGACACCATGAGCGCCGTCAGCGGCGCGCACCGACGGATGGTGATGACCGGAGGCTGTTCGCGCAGTGCGGGATTCGCCGAGATCAAGCGCCGCCGCTTCGGCCGCGTCGAACGATGCGAGGTGACCGAACCCGGCGCCCGCGGCGCCGCCATGATGGCTCGGGTCGCCGCCGACGACGCCCCCGCCGTCGCCACGATCCCCGAGGCCGTGCGATGAGCACCGCCCCAGCGCCGGTGTCCACGGCGGTACCGCCATCGACCGGCGACGACGCGGGCGAGTTCTCCCGTCGTTGTCCTACTCGGGTGGCGGAGCCCGCTGGGGAAGGATCAGCGGGTATGAGCCCGCAGACACCGGATGCCCGTACCCCCTACGCCGACGAGCGCAAGCAGCACATCCTGGCGGTGCTGCGTGAGCGCGGACGAATCGAGGTCGCCGAGATAACCGAGAGCCTCGGCGTCACCGGCGAGACGATCCGCAAGGACCTCATCCAGCTCGAACGCCAGGGCCTGCTGCGCCGCGTGCACGGCGGCGCCGTCCCGGTGCAGTACCTCTCGTTCGAGCCGTCCGTGGAGTCGCGCACCGAATTCACCACGGAGAAGGTACGGATCGCCCGCGCCGCGCTCGCCCACATCCCCACACAGGGATCGGTGCTGATCGACGCGGGATCGACCACGGCACAGCTCGTCGAGCAGTTCCCCGGCGACCGGGAACTAACCGTCTACACCAATACGCTGCCGATGGCGATGTCGCTGCTGACCCGGCCGCTGCTGACCGTGTTCACGCTCGGTGGGCGGCTGCGGAACAAGACCTTCGCCGAGGTGGACGACTGGGCGGCCCGGTCGCTGGCCGAGATCAACGTCGACGTCGCATTCCTGGGAACCAACGGGATCTCGCTCACGCGGGGCCTGACCACCCCGGACCCGGCCGAGGCGGCGATCAAACGGCTGATGCTCGACTGCGCCCAGCTCCGGATCCTGCTCGCCGATCACAGCAAGGTCGGCACCGTCAGTGGCACCAAGCACGGCGACCTCACCGACATCGACGTGTTGATCACCGACACCGGGCTGACCGACACCCAACTGACCGAACTCGAGAAGACCGGATTGAGCGTGGAGAGAACATGATCGTGACCGTCACCCCCAACCCCAGCGTCGACCGGACGGTGTATCTGGACACTCTGGTCGTCGGCTCGGTGAACCGCAGCCCCCGCAGCTGGAGCGAACCGAGCGGCAAGGGCGTCAACGTCGCCCTCGCCCTGCACCGCTACCGCGAGCGGGTGCGCGCAATCCTGCCCGCGGGCGGCTCGGTGGGCGCGCAGCTGCTGCAGATGCTGGCCACCGCCGACCTGGACACCGTCGTCGTCCCGATCGCCGGTGAAGTCCGCAGCAACATCAGCCTTACTCGCCCCGACGGCACCGTCACCAAGGTCAACGAAGCCGGCCCCGTCATCGCCGACGACGAGGTCGACCGCCTCCTCGCCGCCGTCTCCGCCGACATCGCCGCCGCGTCGTGGCTGGTGTGCGGCGGCAGCCTGCCCGCCGGCGCCCCCACCGATCTCTACGCCCGGCTGACGGACCTCGCCCGCGCGCACGGCGTCTCGGTCGTGGTGGACAGCTCGGGGCCCCCGCTCGCCGCGAGCCTGCCCGCCGGCCCGGACCTGGTCAAACCCAACACCCACGAACTGGCCGAACTGGTCGGCCACCCCCTGCACACCCTCGGCGAGGTCGTCGATGCCGCGCAGGAGGTCCGCCGCCGCGGCGCCGGCGCCGTGCTGGCCAGCCTCGGCGCCGACGGGGCCGTCCTCGTCGACCGCGACGGCGCCCTGCACGGCGAAGCCCCGGTCGAGACGGTGGTCAGCACCGTCGGCGCCGGTGACGCCATGCTCGCCGGATATCTCGCCGGCCGCCGCTCCCGCCGCGAGGCGCTCGCCACCGCGCTGTGCTGGGGCGCGACCGCGGTCCAGAACGAAGGAACCCTCTTCACCCCACCCCGGTCGAACACCTGGTGCACCCTGCACGACGAGATCGATCGCGAGCGCCGCGTCCGCGACGACGAACCCGCCCCCACCTCGCCCGCCGCCGTTCTCGACGGACCGGGCCTGCGCACACGCGCCTGACCCCGGCCGCAAACCCACAGACCAGACGAACACCATGGAGGACCGCATGACCGTTTCCGATCCCAGCTTCGACCTCGCCACGGGTGCGATCCCCGAGCGGATGCGACGCGTCGTGGTGTCACCGGATGTGATCGACGTCGTCGAATCGCGCACACCGCAGCCCGCCGCAGGCGAAGTCCTCGTTCATTCGGTCGTGGCGGGTGTCTGCGGGTCCGACACGCACGCCGCACACGGGCGCCACCCGTTCATCGATCTTCCCTACTATCCCGGTCATGAGGTCGTCGGCGTCGTCGCGGCGCTGGGACCCGGTGTCGACACAGTCGAAGTGGGCCAACGGGTTACCGTGGAGCCCGACCTGCCGTGCTGGGACTGCAAACAATGCCGACGTGGGACCCAGAATCTGTGCGAGAACCTCCGCTTCTTCGGATGCGCCCACGACCAGGGCGGCATGGCCGATTACTTCACCATTGCGGCCGATCGCCTTCACATCATCCCCGACGCCCTGGACTACCGTGCCGCGGCGCTGATCGAGCCCCTGTCCACCCCGGTGCACGCCGTGCGCATCGCCGAAGATGTCCGCGACAAAGCGGTGGTGATCCTGGGCGCGGGCACCATCGGCCTGCTGTTGCTGGCCGTCGTCCGCGCACACGGCGCCAAGCGGGTGGTGGTGAGCGATCCGCTGCCCGCCAAACGCGCGCGAGCACTCGAGTTCGGCGCCGACGCCACACTCGACGCCGCCGACGCCGACATCGTGACACACGCGCGTCGAGCGCTGGGCGAAAGCGCCGACATCGTATTCGACTGCGTCGCCGTCAACGCCACTGTGCACCAGGCGATCGAAATGGCAAGCAAAGGAGGAACAGTCGTCATCGTCGGCGTTCCGGCGGGCGACGTCACCGTCCCCCTACCCATCGTTCAAGACCACCAAATCCGCATCCAGGGCAGCGCCACCTACCTGCCCGAGGACTACGCCGAAGCAACACGACTTCTGCTCGACGGCACCGTCGCTGCCGACGACATCGTCACCGCCGAGGTGCCGATGGCCCGCGTGTCGGACGCCTACGCGCTGTCGTCGCAAGGACAACACATCAAGGTCTTGGTCACTATCGATGAACAACTCCTCCACCCCTGACCTCGCCGCTCGATCGCACCACCGCCCCCGAAGCCGCCGCGCCGCAGGGGCATCCCCGGAAGAAGGCCCACCATCATGAAATCACAGTTCGCGGTCGTCGCCGCCCTCGGCGTCACCGCCACCCTCGCCCTCAGCGGCTGCGCCGGCGCAGGCGCGCTGGGGTCCTCGGACGGCGAGACCGTCACCATCGCGATGGTGTCGAACTCGCAGATGCAGGACGCCATCGCGCTCTCCTCCCAATTCGAGGCCGAAAACCCCGGCATCCACCTGAAATTCATCACCCTGCCCGAGAACGAGGCCCGCGCGAAGATCACCGCCTCGACCGCTACCGGCGCCGGTCAGTTCGACGCGGTCATGATCAGCAACTACGAGACCACGCAGTGGGCCGAGAACGGGTGGCTGACCAACCTCACCCCGTTCATCGACAACACCCCCGGCTACGACGCCGACGACTTCATCCCCTCGATCAAGGACTCACTGTCCTACCGCGGCGACATGTACTCCGTCCCGTTCTACGGCGAGTCGTCGTTCCTGATGTACCGCAAGGACCTCTTCGAGCAGGTCGGGCTCACCATGCCGGAGAACCCGACCTGGGACCAAATCGCTCAGTTCGCCGCGAAATTAGACGACCCCGACAACGAGTTCTCCGGGATCTGCCTGCGCGGCAAGCCCGGCTGGGGTGAGGTCCTCGCCCCGCTCGACACGGTGATCAACACCCACGGTGGACGCTGGTTCGACGAGAACTGGAACGCGCAACTCGACAGCCCCGAGGTCGCACGCGCCGTCCAGACCTACGTCGACCTCGTGCGCGAACACGGCGAACCCGGCGCCTCCGCCGCCGGATTCAGCGAGTGCGCCACCCAGTTCTCCCAGGGCAACACCGCGATGTGGTACGACGCCACCTCCGCGGTCAACACCGTGGAAAGCCCCGACGACAGCCGCGTGGTCGGCAAGGTCGGCTACGCCAAGGCCCCCATGGATCAGAAGGCGAACCCCGGCTGGCTCTACACCTGGTCGTTGGGTATCCCGAAGACCAGCGACAACCCGGACGCCGCCTGGAAATTCATCTCCTGGATGACCAACAAGCAGTACCTCGAAACGGTCGGCAACCAGCTCGGCTGGGAACGCGTGCCACCCGGCAGCCGGCTGTCGACCTACCAAATCCCCGAATACGCCGAGATCAGCGGAGCCTACGGGCCGATCACCCTCGACTCGATCAACTCCGCCGACTCGAAGCACCCCACTGTGCAACCCGTCCCCTACACCGGCATCCAGTTCCTGACCATCCCGGAGTTCCAGGATCTCGGCACCCGGGTGAGCCAGCAGATCAGCGCGGCGGTCGCCGGCCGGATCAGCGTGGACGAGGCGCTCGAACAGGCGCAGAAGTATGCCGAGGTCGTCGGCAAGACCTACCAGGAGGAGCAGTAGCCATGACTGCCACCGTCCCCACTGCGGCGGCGTCGCCCGCCCCCGCCAAGGCAACGATTCACTCCAAGCGCGACACCGTCTCCCGCGCCGAGGGCTGGCGCCGGCGTGGACCGCTGCTGCCCGCGCTGATCTTCATGATCGTCGTGACGCAGATCCCGTTCCTGTTCACGCTGTACTACTCGACCCAGTCGTGGAACCTGGTCCGGCCGGGCTCACGGCACTTCGTCGGTCTGCAGAACTACGTCGCCGTCTTCTCCGATCGGCAGTTCTGGCAGGTCACGATCAACACGATCGTGCTGATCGTCGGCACCGTGATCATCTCCGTAATCCTCGGCCTGCTGCTCGCGCTGCTACTCGACCGCGCGTTCTTCGGCCGCGGCGTGGTCCGCACCCTGCTGATCACCCCGTTCCTCGTCACTCCCGTGGCGGCGGCACTGATCTGGAAGACCACCCTGCTCGATCCCGTCTACGGCCTGGTCAACTGGGCATTGGGTCTGGTCGGCATCGGCCCGGTCGACTGGATCAGCAAATTCCCGCTCGCCTCGGTGATGGGCGACCTGGTGTGGCAGTGGACCCCGTTCATGATGCTGCTCATCCTGGCCGGGCTGCAGTCCATGCCGCGCGACATCCTCGAGGCCGGACGCGTCGACGGCGCGAACGCGTTCTCGCTGTTCCGGGAACTGACCCTGCCGCACCTGCGCCGCTTCATCGAACTCGGCGCCGTGCTCGGCGCGATCTACCTGGTCAACACCTTCGACGCGGTCTACATGATGACCCAAGGTGGCCCCGGCGTGGCCAGCGCCAACCTGCCGTTCTACATCTACCAGCGCGCGTTCCTCGGCTTCGACATCGGCCAGGCCGCCGCGATGGGCGTCGTCGTCGTCGTCGGCACCATGGTCGTCGCGTCGTTCGCGCTGCGCCTGATCTTCAAGAGCTTCACCGGGAAAGAGGAGGCCGCCTGATGAGCGCCGACACGTCAACCGCACCATCGACACTCGCGTCGAGCACCCACCTCGGACCGAGCAAGGCCGGCGCGATCAAACACCGCCGCAAGACCCCCGACACCCTGCTCGGGGTGCTCGCCTGGGTCGTCGGGATCGGGTTCTTCTTCCCGGTGCTGTGGATGTTCCTCACCGCCTTCAAACAGGAAGCCGACGCCTACACCGACCCGCCGACGTTCTTGTTCACCCCCACCCTGGACCAGTTCCGCGCGGTCCTCGACAGCGGCATCGGCACCGCCCTGGCGAACTCGCTGTTCGCCACCACCGTCTCCACCATCCTGGTGCTCGCCCTCGGCATTCCGGCCGCGTTCGCGCTGTCGCTGCGCCCGGTCCGCAAAACCCAGGACGCGCTGTTCTTCTTCATCAGCACCAAGATGCTGCCGCTGGTCGCGGCGATCATCCCGCTCTACGTCATCGTCGGCGACATCGGCATGCTCGACAACATCTGGACCCTGATCGTCCTCTACACGTCGATGAACCTGCCGATCGCGGTATGGATGATGCGCTCGTTCTTCCTCGAAATCCCCGGCGAACTACTCGAGGCCGCCAGCATGGACGGCGCCAGCACCTGGACC
>DATDBL010000063.1:0-6620 GCA_036524855.1 Aldersonia sp.
CCCGGGCGGCCGGGGTATTGCCCGGGGCCGCCGACGTCGCCGCCGCATGCAGCGCAGCCGTCATCGCATCGGTCCTGTCATTCGATCGGATCCGTCAGGTCGTAGACGGTGGTGCCGCCGACGGTCGTCGCGGTGTAGTGCGCCGCGACCCATTGCGCGATCTCGGCGAAGCTGCCCCGCCCACCGGGGCCACCGCCGGCGGCGGCGGCGCCGATGAAGTAGTGCACCTCACCGCTGGCGACGTATTCCTGGAACTGCTCCAGCGTCGGGGTCGGGTCACCGCTCCAGCCGCCGATCGCCATCACCGCGGTGTCACTGGACAGTTCGAGCGTCGCGGCGGACTGGGAACCGGAGACCGCCGCCGACCAGCGGGTGCCGGCGTCCTGCAGCAGCGCAGTCAGTTCGGCGTCGTCGGTAGTGCCGCCGCCTGGTCCGCCGCCCGACATGCCACTGGTCGGGTCAGCACTGGCCATCGCACCGACGTCGGGCATCGTGGCGGCGTCGGGCATCGTGGCGGCGTCGGCGGTGTTCCGGGCGCCCCCGTCGGGACGCTGCCCGCCCATGCCGCCGGGTCCCCCGCCCATGCCGCCGTCCTGGGTCGCCCCGGACGGGCCGGCGGTCGGGATGGAACCACCGTGCGGGGTCGCGGCGGTGGCGACGGCGTACGACGCGGGGCCGGCCAGGCTGGCGATCGCGCCGACGATCAGACCCGCCGCCGCGATCCTGCGCCAGCGCTGGCAACCGGCCGCGACGATCGCGACTGCGGCGACCACGGCCGCGGCCAGGATGCTCCAGCGCAGCCACGGGTACCAGTCGGCGTTGCGGTCGAGCAGAACGAACCCGGTGATCGCGGCCGCCAGGACCGCACCGGCGAGGATCACGCGGGCCCACCAGTGCTCGCGCCGCAGCCACACCGCGTAGCCGCCGACGCCGATCATGCCGGCGATCGCGGGTGTCAGCGCGACGGTGTAGTACGGGTGCACCGTGCCGGACATGTAGCTGAACACCAGCGCGGTGACGACGAACCAGCCGCCCCACAGGATCAGCGAGGCGCGCAGCGCGTCGGTGCGGGGCGCGCGGCCGCGCAGCACGGTGCCGAACACCAACAGCACCAGCGCCGCGGGGATGAGCCAGGCGATCTCGATGCCCATCTCGCTACCGAACAGCCGGTCCAGTCCCGTCGAACCGCCGAAGCTCGAGCCGGCCGCCCCGCCGCTGCCTCCGCCACCACCGCCCTGCCCGAAGATCCGGCCCAGCCCGTTGTAGCCCAGCACGAGGTCCATCACGGTGTTGTCGGTCGAGCCGCCGATGTAGGGTCGCGACTCCACCGGCCACAACGTGGCGGCGACGACCCACCAGCCGGCGCTGACCACCAGCGCGACCGCGGCACCGGCGAGGTGCAGCAGCCGCGCCCGCAACCGCGGCTGCCCGGCGATCAGGTACGCCAGCGCGAACGCGGGCAGCACCAGCAGGCCCTGCAGCATCTTGGTGAGGAACGCGAATCCGAGCGCCACGCCCGCGAGTGCCAGCCACATCGCCGCGCGCCGGCCGGCCGGGTGCTCGACGGCGCGCACCACGAAGTAGGCGCCGAGCGCCATCAGCAGCACCAGCAGCGCGTCGGGGTTGTCGAAGCGGAACATCAGCGCCGCCGCCGGGGTGGCCGCGACGACCGCGCCGCCGAGCCACGCGGCCCAGCTGTTGGCGGTGACGCGACGGACGGCGGCGTACACGGTCGCGACCGAGGCGACACCCATCAGCGCCTGCGGCACCAGGATCGAGGCGCTGGAGAAGCCGAATATGTGCGCCGAGAGCCCCATCACCCACAGCGATGCGGGGGGCTTGTCGACGGTGATGAAGTTCTCCGGGTCGAGCGAGCCGAAGAACCACGCGGTCCAGTCCTTCGATCCCGCTTGTGCGGCCGCGGCGTAGAAGGTGTTCGCGTAGCCGCTCGCGGTCAGATCCCAGAGATAGAGCACTGCGGTCGCGGCGAGCAACGCCGCCAGCGCCGCCCAGCGGCCGAGGTGACGGTCGCGGGTGAGTGGGGAGCGGGTGGGTGGCTCCTCGACTGCAGCCGCATGCGCGGGGGGTGGGGCCAGCGTCGTGGCCATGAGTCCTCCTCGTGAATCGGATGTGCCCACCCTTGCGCCCGTTCCACCCACCCCGCTGGGAGCAACCTGGGTGCCTGCTGTGAGGGCACGACCATCCGATTGCTGCAGATTAGCCATCGTACGCTTCGCAGTCTCTCGCGCCCAGCCGTCGCGGGCGTCTGTTCGCCCCCACTCGCCACTCCCACGCCACCGGCACCACGAGCAACATCCGTCCCCAGCTCCGCGCCGATCACGACCGCACAGCCCTCCCATCGGCGCGTCGGCCATTCGTTCGATCCCACTCACCTACCCCAGCCCCGCCGAGCGCGCACTTGTTGTCATGTTTCGCGAGTGAATCCATGACACAAACTGCGCACTCGGCGGAGTTCGCGGGCCCAACGTAGCCAGAAAGTTGCCATCGCTTACGACTAGTGTCTGGAATCACCCGCCTCGTCCCACTCGATCACCGGCCGCGACGGGGCGACCGTCGCCGACATCCCGCTAGCCGTGGCATTCAAGGGCAGTGGCGTTCAAGGGGCACGGAGCGCCCGGCGCAGCACCTGCACGTACTCGTCGAAGTCCGGCATGACGTCCGGACTCCCCACGACCGACACCGTGACGGTGTCGCCGATCCCGTGCACGCCGTGGGTCAGCGCCATCGCCGGTGACAACGCAGGGAAGCCCGCGGTGAATCGGATCCGTCCTCCGCCGAGGGCGAGGTCGGCGGCACCGCGGTTCACGCTCGACACCACCGTGTTCCCCGTGACGGTCGGCGGCACCACGTCCAGCGGGTAGCGGGCGACGTCGCGGCGCAGCACGGGCGCCGGGAGCACGCGGCGCACCGCAGCGTCGGGGGCCGGCGGGCCGGGTACGCGGCGGGCGCGCAACGCATCCGCGATAGCCGCCGCGCGGCGCGCGAGATCGGGTTCGTCGATCCGCAAGTCGACGCCGACATTGCGGAAGTTGTTTCGCTCCAACGTCCCCGGCTCCCCTGCGACCTGCACCTCCGCACCGAGCCGGTCCGATGCATGCCCACGAGAGGCCAGATACTCGTTGAGCGCAACCGAGATCGCAGTCAACACCCCGACCGTCAGGGTGTGCCCGCCAATACGCAGCCCGTCACGCTCGCACACGATCATCGCCACCCGCCGTCGCGGACCGGCATCGGTGTTGACCGCGGTCCGCGGCATCCCACCGCCGCCACCGCCACCCCGGGGCGCCGATCCCGCCCGCGCCACCCGCACCCCCCGCCACACCGTCGTGGCGGTGAGCACCGGTAGCCGCAGCAGTCCCCACCCGATCCGCGCCACCATCGGAATCGGCCACTCCCGCGACTCTTCCGTCGGAGCCGACTCCCCGAACAGCGCCCGCGCGATCGTCGCGGCGCGGGTGCCGTCGGCGAGCGCGTGCGAGATCTGCAGCACCGCAACGGTCGCGGGGCCACCTGGCGCGTCTACGACACCGCGGAACAGGTGCAGCCGCCACGGGCTCGCGGTCGGGTCGACCGGCCGCGTGAGCAACTCCGCGACCCGCAAGCACACCTGCGCCCAGTCCTCGACGTGCGCCTCGACAAGGTGTCCCCCCGAGACGGGCATCGGCACCCAGTACGGATAGTCGAGGTTTCCGGGCACCGGCGCGACCCGCACCCGCAGGTCCGCGATCCCGGCACACCGCCGCGCCAGCGCAGCGACATCGACTCCAGCAGCGTCGACACCAGCAGCGTCGAAGCAGTAGAGCAAGTACTGATCGGTGGGCATGCGGGCCGAGAGCCACAGCGTCTCGGCGTCGCGCACGGTCATCCGGGCGACGATCCGCTGCACGAGCGCCGAGCCTACCTACACGCCCGCTGTCCGCAGTCGCGTCGCTGCCTGCTCGGTCGCGCGCAGCAGCGCCAGGACCTGGTCGCGGGTGCGGCGCGGGTCGTCGTTCCAGGCGGTGAGGTCGCGCAGGTGCGCCAACCGCACGACCGGGTTCGGGGACCAGGCGGTCGGCTGGTAACGCGCGTCCCAGAGCGTGTGCCAGGTGAGGTCGAGGGCGCGCTGTACGGGTTGGGTGTCGACGGCGTCGACGCCCCCGCCGGCCGTGACGATCGCACCGACCAGGCAGGACGCGTTGATCTCCTGGCCGGTGAGGTCGTCGAGGTTGTGCCCGTGCACCGCCCGCAGGATCCCGTCGTCGCGGTAGGCGTACCAGGCGTTCTGCACCCACCCGGCGCGGATCGCGTCCTGCGCCGCGGCGAGCATCGAGGAGATGGTGGACAACTCGGCCAGTGCCGCGCTGCGTCGATCCTGGCGCGCGAGTTCGCGCCGGCTCCGACGACGCTCCCGCCACGTCGGTGCGCGGCTGGGCCGGACCGCGAGGGTGGTGCTCATCGGCGACCTCCTGCGACGATGATCCTACGCCCGCGCGACTACTGCCAGATCGCGGCGACCAGCACGTTCGCGATCGCGAGCCCGCCGATCAGGTGCACCATGTTCGGCGAGACCCGCCTGCCACGGCGCTCGCGGCCCCGGGTGATCTCGGCGAGCGTGACCACCACCAGCGACACGATCAGTTTCACCGCGATCTTCGCGTGGTCGTAGTCCTTGTCCAGCGCACCCTCGCCGATTCCGACGATGATCAACCCGGTCACGAACTGTGCCCGGGCGCCCCACACGATCAGTTCGGTCACCCGCGGCGCCCGCAACACCGCGGCGTACCCGCCGACCAGGGCGGCCATGCCGAGCAGGTGGGCTGCGACGAATACGTTGTAGAGCACCGTCATGGTGCGCACTGTATCGCCTGGCGGGCCGCCGCCCCTGCTTCCCGCGAAGCGCCCTCGGGCGGGGGCCGCGCGTCGTAACGTGACCCGCATCACGATCCGTGTGGTGAGGAGGCGTCATGACCGTCACGCAGGAACCGGGAGGCAAATCCTTCGGGAACGTCGAGTATCTGCGCACCGACCCCGACCTACCCCCGGTCGGCGTGATCGACCGCAACCCGATCACTCCGGCGAAGAAGGTGATCTTCGCGGCGATCGCCGTGCTCGGCGCGATCGGGTGGACGATGATCGCGATCATCCGCGGCGAGAACATCAGCGCCGTCTGGTTCGTCATCGCCGCAGTCTGTACGTACATCGTCGCGTACCGGACCTACGCCCGGCTCGTCGAGTACAAGTTGGTCAAGCCACGCGACGACGTGGCGACCACCGCCGAGGTGATGGACAACGGCAAGGACTACATGCCGATGGACAACCGGGTGCTGTTCGGGCATCACTTCGCTGCCATCGCTGGTGCCGGTCCACTGGTCGGTCCGGTGCTCGCCGCGCAGATGGGCTATCTGCCGGGCACCATCTGGATCATCGTCGGCGTCGTCTTCGCCGGCGGCGTGCAGGATTTCCTGGTGCTCTGGGCGTCGAACAAGCGGCGCGGCCGCAGCCTCGGGCAGATGGCGCGCGAGGAACTCGGCGTGGTGGGCGGCATCGCCGCGCTGATCGGCGTGTTCGTGATCATGATCATCATCCTGGCGGTGCTGGCACTGGTCGTCGTCAACGCGCTCGCGGAAAGCCCGTGGGGCGTGTTCTCGCTCGCGATGACGATCCCGATCGCGCTGTTCATGGGCGTCTACATGCGCTTCCTGCGGCCCGGCAAGGTCGCAGAGATCTCGGGGATCGGTGTGGTGTTGCTGCTGCTGGCCATCGTTGCCGGCGGGTGGGTCGCCGAGACGTCCTGGGGCGAGGACTGGTTCTCGCTGTCGAAGGTCACCATCTCGTGGTGCCTGATCGTCTACGGCTTCGCGGCGTCGGTGCTACCGGTGTGGCTGCTGCTCGCCCCGCGCGACTACCTGTCGACGTTCATGAAGGTCGGCACGATCGCACTGCTCGCCGTGGGCATCCTGATCGCACAGCCGACGATCCAGATGCCCGCCGTGTCGCCGTTCGCGACGGCCGGCAACGGCCCGGCGTTCGCCGGATCGCTGTTCCCGTTCCTGTTCATCACGATCGCCTGCGGCGCGCTGTCGGGTTTTCACGCGCTGATCTGTTCCGGCACGACACCGAAACTGCTGGAAAAGGAATCGCAGACGCGGATGATCGGGTACGGCGGCATGCTGACGGAGTCGTTCGTCGCGATCATGGCTCTCGTCACGGCGTGCATCCTCGACCCGCACCTGTACTTCGCGATGAACGCACCGGCCTCACTCACCGGCGGCGCCCCGGACACGGCCGCAACCTACGTCAATTCGCTGCCACTGACCGGCACCCCGATCACCGCCGACGAACTCGCGCAGGCCGCACAGGACGTCGGAGAGACCTCGATCATCTCCCGCACAGGCGGCGCCCCGACGCTGGCGATCGGCATCTCCGAGGTGCTGCACGGGTTCCTCGGCGGCGAGTCGCTGAAGTCGTTCTGGTACCACTTCGCAATCATGTTCGAGGCGCTGTTCATCCTGACGACGGTCGACGCGGGCACCCGCGTCGCGCGATTCATGCTCTCGGATTCACTCGGCAACTTCGGTGGCCCGGCCCGCAAGTTCAAGGATCCGTCCTGGCGGGCC
>DATDBL010000064.1:0-5107 GCA_036524855.1 Aldersonia sp.
CGAGTGCGCGCGCCTCCGCGCCCAGCACCAGCCGTCGCTGCCGCTCGTCCAGGTGCGGCAGCACAGCAGCGAACTTTGCTGCCAGCATCTTTTCGGACTGCACGGCCCCAGCCATACCATGATCATGACAGCCCACGGACCCAAAAGTAAACGTTATTTCTTAACGAGTCCTAAGTGGAGGGTCGAGTCGTCGGTCCGTGGATGCGTTACCGCTCAGCGACGGTGACGGCGTGGGCGGTGGCGGTGAACGCGTCGAGGAGTCGTTCGGTGTCGGCGTTCTGCTGATTCCAGATATCGCGGGGGATGTCGATGCGGTCGTCGGCGTCCTGCAGGCGCCCGAGGTACTCGGCAAGTGCCACGCCTTCCTCACCGCCCTGCTCGCGCAGGGCGATCATCCGCGCGACGATCTTGGACTGGATCCCGTAGATGGGGATCTGTGGTCCGCGGGGAGAGGTGAGGCCGATGAAGTAGAGCCGTTCGAGCCCCTGCGGGACGATACCGCCGGCGTGGCGCAGCGGAACCCCGTTGCGCCGCGGCACGAGGGCGTCGCCGAGGAACGGGAGCGTGGCGTGGAAGCCGGTGGCGTAGAGGATCGTGTCGTAGTCCTTGGCCGTGCCGTCGGTGAAATGGACCGTCTTGCCGTCGAACCGCTCGATGCCGTGCCCGACCACCCCGACGCGGCCGTGATGGATCCAGTACAGCAGCAGGTCGTTGACGACGGCGGGTCCGTCGGCGATCGCGCGGTGCTGCGGGACCGGCAGACCCGGATAGTCGGCGTTCTCACCGATGGAGACCCGTGCGAGCAGGCGTGCGATGAGATCCTGCTCGGCGGGCCCGAATTCGGCCATGAAGCCCAGTTCGGCGCGGGGCCGCCCGAAGTACATCTTCGGCTGGAAGTAGGCGCCGTGGCGGATGACGATGTCGACCTCGAGGCGGTGCTGTGCGGCGTCGACGGCGAGGTCGCATCCCGAGTTCCCTGCGCCGACGACGAGGACGCGGTTTCCCTCGATGTCGCCGGTGTTCTGGTACTCGCTCGAATGAATCTGCGGTCCGTCGAAGGTGCCGGGCACGTTGGGAACCTTCTTGTCCCACAAATGGCCGTTCGCGACCAGCACACCGGCATAGATGTCGGCTCCCGCGGTGGTCGTCACCACCCATCCAGCCGAACCGACCGCTCCGCTGGTCTCGACCGGCGTGACCGAGAGCACCTCGGTGTCGAACGAGATGCGGTTGTCGTGTCCACGGTGCGTGGCGAAGGCATTGATGTAATCGACGACCTGATCCCGCCGCGGAAAGTGCGGGTAGTGCTCGGGCATCGGAAATCCGTCGAAGACGGTCTGATTGCGGGAGGTGATCAGGTGCAGGGCGTCGTAGTCGGTGTTCCAGTGACCGCCGACGACGCTGGCCTTCTCGAAGCAGTCGACGCTGTGGCCTTCACCGGTCAGCATGTCCAGCGCCGACAGGCCGGCAGCGCCGGCGCCGATCACGCAGTACTTGGGCATGGTAATGGTCCTTCTTGTCGAGTTCTCGTGATGTAGTGAGGAATTCGGGTGCTCAGCGAATGACGTCCCCGCCGGAGAGCACGATGGTCTCCCCGGTCATGAACGCGGCGTCACTGCTCGCGAGGATGGCCACCCATCGGGCGATCTCGTCGGGTTCCCCGACGCGCCCGAGCGGGATCCCGGCCGCAGCCGCTGCCATGCGGCCTGTCGCGGCGTTGCCCGGAGTGTTGACCCAGCCGGGGGCGATGGCGTTGACCCGGATGCGGCGCGGCGCGAGTTCGAGTGCGAGTTCCTTGGTCAGCATCACCACCGCGGCCTTGGACGCCCCGTACAGAAGCTGACCGCGGGAGACCGTGAACGCGTCGACGGAGGCGAAGTTGACGATCGAGCCTCCCTCGGGCATGTGCTCGACCGCTTCGGCGGTGACATTGAGGACGCCGAGCACGTTGACGTCGAACACCCGCCGGTAGATCTCCTCGGTGAAATCGGCCAGGGTGCTCGGCGGGTAGATGCCCGCGATGTTGGCAACCAGTTCCAGCGACCGGTCGGCGTCGGCGGCGAGGTACGCGGTGATCGCCGCCCGGACCTGCTCGCGCCGGGTCACATCGACCTCGACGGTCGTGATCTGCGCGCCGAACGCGTCGAATGTCGTGGCGACCCGGTCGAGGGCGAGCACGCTCCACCCCTCCTTCACCAACGCCGCCGCCGTCGAGCGGCCCATCCCGCTCGCCGCCCCCGTCACGACTGCGACCCTGGCCCGGTTTGCAACCGACATCGAAAACTCCTTCGTGTGATCTCTGCCGCTCTGCGGCCGAGCACCAGATGAACTGTTGTTTTCAATCGTGCGGCCACGCGATGGGTGCCGTCTACGGCATAATCCGAGCGACCTGTCTAGGCTCGTCCTATGGCTGGGCGGTGTTTATGACCGTCTTGTTGCCGCCAGGTTTCGGGTGGCCGCTTGGGGGCGGCCCTGCACCACGAGGAGCGCTCGTCATGGCCGAGGGACCCACGCTGCGTCAGCTGCGCTACTTCCTGCGAGCGGTCGAAACGGGCTCGTTCTCGGCCGCCGCCGCCGTCGAATACGTGGCCCAGCCGAGCCTGTCCGATCAGATCCGGCGCCTCGAACGCAACATCGGGGCGCAACTGTTCACCCGGACCAACCGCGCATTGCAGCTGACCGACGTCGGCAAGCTCATCGTTCCCCTTGCGGAACAGACTGTCCGCAGTGCCGACGACCTCGCGTCGGCGGCGAGGGACGCGGGCACCCTCGCCGGGGGCGAGGTCTCCTTCGGGACGTTCAGCAGCGCCGACCGCTACCTCCTCGTACCCCTGATCAGCGAGTTCCGCAGCCTGCATCCGCAGGTGCGCGTCCGAATCGTCGGACTCAACTCCTCCGAGGTCGCCGATAGTGTTCGATCCGGTGATCTCGAGGCCGGCATCGTCCAACTCCCCATCGACGACCGCGACCTGGCGGTGAGCACTCCCGTCCTCGTGGACGAGGTCGTCTACGTGTCCGCCTCCCCAGCCAGGACCCTGTCACCGAAGACGATCGAGGATCTCGCGCAGGCCTCCCTGATCCTGTCCGAGGCGCACTGGCAGACCGAGGACCCGCTGCGCAAAGGTCTCGCCCAACGTGCAGCAGAAGCCGGGGTCGTCATCAAGCCCGACATCGAGGTCGAGTTCCAGTCCGCTGCGATCGAACTGGCGGCCCAGGGCGTCGGCGACACGTTGGCGTCCTACTACGCCGTCCGCAGCTACGACGGCGCCAACCGAGTCAACTGGACGCCGCTCGAACCACGCTACGAGGAACGCTTCGCATTCATCTCCCGGCGCGGCTGGGGCATGTCCCCCGCGACAAAACGTTTCGTCGAACTCGCCGCCCGCCACATGGCCGAACTGCGACCCAAGAGCTCCACGTGGCGAGCCGACGACCTCCCCAACAGCTAGTTTGAAGCATTCCGAATGCTCAGGGACGGGGTCCGGGAGGTCGCCTCGGCAGCACGGCGCGCAAGTCGTGGGCGTGCGATCCGCTGGCCAAGTTCTCGAGGACTCCTCGTTCGTCGTGCCTCGTTCCCGTCGGCGGCATGTTCGCCGCCGTCGACGCCACACGCAACACGATCTCGCATTCTGGCAGATCGTCCGCGATACGTGACCTGGTGGTGATGGTGTCGGTCGACTACCTCGTCATCGTGGTGGGGCCGCGAACGCCCGATCGTCAGCACGCCTACTCGATCACGCCCGGGCGCGGATTCCGCAACGGCCCGTTCGCTTCCGAGGTCGAGTTGCGGGAACTCGTCGACATGGCGCAGGCGCGGTGATGGTGCCGCGCACCGAGATGGTGTGGATCGAGGACGACAAGACTCCCGAGCAGGCGATCTCACTTGCGGTGCGCAGCGGGCGCTCCCGGATCCCTGTGATCGGCGAGAACGTCGACGACGTGCGCGGCGGTGTGTACCTCAAGGACCTGGTGCAACACCAAGGATTGGTAGCGACCCGAAGTAGCTGGCCCGCTTGGGTTTCTAGAACGGTGGGGGCTCCTCGGGCTCGGGTGGTTCGGTCTGTGCTCGCCCCCCGCCTACGTTGGGCGTGAGGTCGGTGGCGGCGGGGACTGGGGTGAGGCCGCCGGCGGGCAGGGTGAGGTGGCGGTCGCCGCGGGGTCCGGTCCACAGGATCGCCGACCCAGGCAGGGCGCGCGCGTGCCAGAGCCCGGCGGTCTTGAGTTCGTGATGGAAAGCGCACGCGCACTGGAGATTAGAGACGATCGTCCACCCGCCCGCGATCGGGTTTTCGTGTTCGAACGGGGTGAGGTGGTCGATCTGGCAGCGTTCGGCGGGCATGCTGCAGTGCGGGAACCGGCAGTGCCGGTCGCGGGCGCGCACGAGCGCGGCGACCTCGGCGCTGGGCCGGTAGGTCAGCGCCCCGGGTGGTGGGTCGGCGTGCCCGCCGTGCCCGTCGGGGTGGATCCCGGTGGCGAGGTCGGGGTGCGCGTCGAGCAGGGCGGTGAATTCGGCGTACAGGTCGGCCTGGGTGAGCGGCACCAGGACCGGCTTCGGGGCGCAGGTCGGGACGTAGCCCGACGGGCGGCGGGTGCCGCGGGCGACGAAGCTGGCCAGCAGCGGGTGGCACAGGCGGGCGTGCAGCGCGGATTCCGCGGGAGAAGCGGGGATTTCGGGCTCGGCATCGGCCGCCGGGGCGGGCTCCACCGGTTCCGCGTCAGCCGCCGGGGCGGGCTGGACCGGTTCGGCATCGGCTGTGGGGACGGGTTCGGGCTCGACCGTCCGTTCGGGGCGGGGCTGTGGGGTGGGCTCGCTGCCGGCTTGCTCGGGGGTGAGGAGGCCGGCGGTGACGGCGAGTTCGGTGAGGATGCCCTGCCAGGTGGCGTCGTGGGCGAGGCGGCGGGCGAGGTCGGGGTCGATGGGGCCGTGGCCGGGCAGGAACGCCGGTTCGGACCGCAACCCGAGCAACGTTTGGGCGTCGATGGTGATCTGCACCAGCGGTTTGCGGCGGCTCGCGGGGGTCGGGTCGGCGGCGCAGTCGGGCCGCTCACAGGTGCAGGTCAGATGGTCCTCGCCCTGCATGATGGCGAGGTAGGCGTCGACGAGGCG
>DATDBL010000065.1:0-3445 GCA_036524855.1 Aldersonia sp.
GCTCGTCGCGGTCGTCGACGTGCTCGGTGTCCGGGCCCAAGTAGGCGGTGCGGGCGGCCTCGACGTCGGGCAGATGCTCGGCGGCGACCGTGCGCACCAGCGCGAACAGGGCGGCGATGTCGGGGCCGGCGAGCCGGTAGAACACCTGGGTGCCGGCACGCCGAGTCGAGACGAGGTTGGCCTGTTTAAGGGTCTGCAGGTGCGCCGTGGTGGTGGTCACCCCCGACTCGCAGGCCCGGGCGAGGGCCTCGACCGGCCGTTCTCCCTGGGCGAGCAGATCCAGCAGTTCCAGCCGTTTCCCGCTGGCCAGTGCCTTGCCCACGCGGGCGAACTGGTCGAACAACTCGGTCTTCGCGACTCGATCACCCATCACATGTTCTCCAATCATCTTTGGAATATTGTATAACATGGATATCGGTGGCGCCGCGCGCAGCCACCCACGACCGAGGAGACAGTCATGACCGGGGTCGACATCGTTGCGCTCGTCGACGAGGGGCTGGGAAACCTCGAGGCACTTGCCGACCCGGCGAGGGCCAAGCCGATCTCGCTCACCAGCGATGGTGGGCAGGAGACCACCGGTCGGCCGGCCGACGTGATCGGGCTGAGCGAACCGACCGTCAGCCATCACCTGACTCAGCTGCACAAGGCGGGCCTCATCGACTCCACACGGCGTGGGATGAGGGTCTGTCACCGCGGTCGCAGCGATGCACCGGCGGCGTTGTGCACGGTGCTCGATCCCGACTGCTGTCGACGATTCATCGCGTTCCGTCCTTCGCCGATCTCCTCCCGGGTTGTTTGTTGGCCACCGCCTTCCAGGACCGGCGCACCGGCCCTTCCCGGCGGGCAACGGCGGGGAATTGGTTGCCCGCCGGGCGAATAGGGCCGCCTATGTGTGTGGCTCGTGATGGGGGGTGTGCCCGGCGTGTCGGTCGGCGTGGGCGGGTTCGGCGGTGTGTGCGGGGTAGGCGTGCACGAGTGCGGTGGACAGTTTGGGCACGATGTGGGTGAGGGCGTGTTCGGCGTCGTGCGCGATCTTGTGGGCGTCGGTGAGCGGGATGTCGGGGTCGACATCGAGTTCGGCGTCGGCGTGCAGTCGGTGTCCGATCCACCGCATCTTCACGCTGCGAACACCTTTCACTCCTGGTTCGGCGGCCAGGGCATTCTCGGCGGCGTCGACGAGTTCGGGGTCGACACCGTCCATCAGGCGACGGAACACGTCTCGCGCGGCGGTCCGCAGGACGGCGAGGATCGCGATGGTGATGAGTAGTCCGACGATCGGGTCGGCGAGGGGAACCCGAGCGCGACACCGCCGGCACCGAGCAGCACGGCCAGTGAGGTGAATCCGTCGGTGCGGGCATACAGACCGTCGGCGATCAATGCGGCGGACCCGATCTGGCGGCCGACGCGGATTCGGTAGACGGCCACGAGTTCGTTGCCGATGAATCCGACGAGCCCGGCCGCGGCGACCCACCCGAGGTGTTCGATCGTGACCGGGTCGACTAGGCGGCGAACCGATTCGATGCCGGCGACCGCCGCGGACAGGGTGATCATCGCGACGACGAACAGTCCGGCGAGGTCTTCCGCGCGTCCGAAGCCGTAGGTGTAGCGACGGGTCGCGGCCCGTCGGCCCAGCGCGAACGCGATCCAGAGCGGGACGGCGGTCAACGCGTCGGAGAAGTTGTGGATGGTGTCGGCCAGCAGCGCGACCGACCCGGAGAGCGCCACAATCATCAGCTGCGCGATCGCGGTGGCGCCGAGCGCGACGAGGCTGATCTTCACCGCACGGATACCCGCCGCACTGGATTCCAGGGGCGCCGTCGATGCTGTCGGCCGCGTCGTGGCTGTGCGGCACGAACACCTCCCGCACCGCTGCACCGAACGTCCCGCCCCACCCCGAAAGCCCGTGCCCGGCGTGCGCGTGCCCGTGTCCGGCGTGCGGGGGATCGTCGTGGGTCATGCGCCATATCCGTTCTGTCGCGCAGAGTTCGGGTCGGAGGCGGTGTCGGAATGCAGAACGTGCAGTTCGTCGGTGGTGCGGTGATGACCGGGCACGCCGGGGCCGGCGTGTTCGGCGTTGAAGACGGCGTCGGTGACAAGTTGCGCGACGTGATCGTTTTCCAGGGTGTAGAAGATCGTCGTGCCCTCGCGGCGGGTGCGGACCAACCTGGCCATCCGCAGCTTCGCCAGATGCTGCGACACCGACGACGCCGGCTTGCCGACGTGCTCGGCGAGGTCGTTGACCGAACTCTCCCGGTCGACCAGTGCCCACAACACCTGGACCCGAGTGGCGTCGGCCAACATGCGGAACACCTCGACGACCAGGTCCGCCTGATCGGCGGGCAACCGACGGCGACATGCACCATTATCTGCATTCATACGCAGATAATAACGGGATCGTCGACAAAATCCGCCCACTGGTTGAACCAACCGTCGTTAGTTGGGAGCGGAAAAGCACGACGGCGACCTGATGACCGGCGGCGTCCGCCTCGGCCTCGGTCATCCCCACCCTGGCCAGTTCGGGGGTGACGAAGACGGTGTAGGGAACGAAACGGCCGACGGTGGAGGCTGGCCGGCCGGTCAGGTTGGCGCGCAGGACGCGGAAGTCGTTCCAGGAGGCGTGGGTGAACTGTGGACTGCCGGCCATGTCGCCAGCGGCCCAGACCTGCTCCGCGCTCGTGCGCAGACGGTCGTCGACAGCCACGAAACCCCGGTCGGTCAGCTGCACACCCGGCGGCCTCCAGACCGAGCTCCGCGGTCACCGGTGCCCGTCCTGTGGCGACCAATAGCTCGTCGCCGGTGAGCACGGATCCGTCGTCGAGGGTGCGGGCGACCGGCCCGTGGTTCGGCTCGCGCCGCACCGACGTGGCGTGCGTGCCGGTGCGCACGTCGATCCCCTGCCCGGCGAGGATCGCGGCCACCTCCCCGGCGATGGCGGAATCCTCCCGGGGCAGTATCTGGGTGGGGCCCTGGACCAGCACGACCCTCGCTCCGAAGAGAGCGAACATCGACGCGAACTCGCACCCACGTATCCGCCGCCCAGGATGAGCAGCGTCTTCGGGAGGCGGTCGAGCCGCAGGATCGTCTCCGAGGTCCAGACGTCCGAGTCGACGACGCCGGGCAGGCCGGGCAGGGCCGGTGTGGTGCCGGTTTTGATCACGACGTCCCGGCCACGAACCAGCCGGGTGGTCCGGCGAGCTTCGCGGTTCGAGGGTATCCACCTGCTACGCCTGCGGCGGCGCCGTCCGAACGTTCATCCGTTCCCCCGGCCGCGCGAAGATGCTGAGGATCTCCGCCGGCTTGTCACCTGTGCTGCCGAACCAGTGCGGAACCTGGGTGTCGAACTCGGCGATCTCGCCGGCGTTGAGCACCCAATCCTTGACGCCGAGGACGAGACGCATGTGGCCGGACAGGACGTAGATCCATTCGTGGCCGTCGTGCGCCCGCG
>DATDBL010000066.1:0-10533 GCA_036524855.1 Aldersonia sp.
TCGAGGCACTGCGCGACGCCGGTGGCGCCCGGTGGATGCCCCTTGGCCTTGAGCCCGCCGCTGGGGTTCACGGGCAGCGGCCCGTCTATGCCGGTGACACCGGTCTCGACGAGTTTGTACCCCTCGAACCGGTCGGCGAACCCGAGATCCTCGTAGCTGATGAGTTCGACCCCGGTGAAGAAGTCGTGCACCTCGGCGACGTCGACGTCGGCGGGCGTGAGACCCGCCATGCCGAACGCCTGTTTGGCTGCGCGCACGGTCGCCGGCAGCGTGGTCATGTCCCGCTTGTGTTGGTGCATCACCGAATCCAGGCCGACACCGACGCCGCGGATCCACACCGGACGGTCGGTGTAGCGGTCGACGACGTCCTCGGCCACCAGCAGCAACGCGGCCGCGCCGTCGCTCTGCGGCGCGCAGTCGTAGAGCCGGAACGGCGTCACCACCATGGGTGCGTTCATCGCCTGCTCGAGTGTGATCTCGAACTGCAGCCGCGCCTTCGGGTTTCGCGCTCCGTTGCGGTGGTTCTTCACCGCGATCAGCGCGGTGTGCTCCGCGGTCGCGGGGCTCTCGTGCAGGTAGCGTGCCACGTGCAGGGCGAACCCCGCCGGGGCGACGAGCCCGAGCGGGTAGTCCCAGGCCATGTCGCGGGTCATGGCCTCCCATTCCCACAGCATGTCCTTCGACGGCGTCTCGCGCAGCTTGTCCGCGCCCACGACGAGCGCGACGTCGACCGCGCCGGAGGCGATCCCGTATAGCGCGTTGCGGATCGCGTCGTGGCCGGTCGCGCAGGAGTTCTCCACCCGGGTCACCGGGATGTCGGGCAGGCCGAGGGTGTCGGCGAGGATCCCGGACGGGAATCCGTCCGTGGTGCCCATCGCCCCGTACCACGCCGCCGCGATGTCCGAGCGGTCGAGTCCCTTGTCGACGCTGGCGGCACACTCGGCGAACGCCATCGGCAGCAGGTCCTTCAGGCCGAGCGCGAAATGCTCGGCGAACGGTGTCATTCCGGCGCCGACGATCGCGACCCGTCTCATGCTGCCTCCTCCTTGGACGATTCGCGACCGTCCGGTTCGAATGCGTAGCCGTAGTCGGGTACCCCCGACCGCACCGCGACGCGGCGCAGCACCATCGCGCCTCGATCGCCGATGCGGACCGTGCCGGCGGGCGTTCCGGTCACCTTGGCCAGCGCGCGCACCCCGACGTCGTCGAGTTCGACGATCACCAGCGTGTAGGGCGTACGCAGGCCGGGCACCGGAACGTGCACGGTCGTCTCGGTGTACACCGTGCCCGTCCGGGGCAGCGGGACGAGCGCGTAGCGGGTGCTCAGCGTGCCGTCGGGACCGATCCGGTACTGCGGCGGGAAGTCCAACTCGTCGCAGTCCGCGTGCCGCCCCGCTTCCCAGCGCACCTTCGCCTCGAACGCGCGCTCGTAGGCCGCGAGCGAGATCGGGATGTCGGCGTCGGCGGTCGAGGTGGCCGGTGCCTGCGCTCGCGGGGCGGGCTCGCGGCGGTGCACCGCCGTGGCGCCGTCGGCGACGTGCACCCCGGAGAGGTTCGCCTGCTCGGCACCGACCAACGGCCCGGTGAGGCCCGCCTCGGCCATCGCAGCGAGCGCGAACAACGCGGAACTGGCGCCGGCGGTGGGCAATCGGGGTGGCTCGCCCGCGCACAGCGCGACGGCCCGCGCGTGGTCCACCCCCGCCACCGCGACGGGCGCCTCCACCCAGGCAGCGGTCAGCGAGGCCACCAGGCCGCGCTCGTGCAGCAGGCGCGGGTCGCCGTAGTCGTGCACCACGCCGGTGGCGTTGCGGGTGCGTACCGGCAGGCTGCGCGCCACCCGCGCCGCGGTCCGCACTTGCAGGCCGCGGTCGGCGGTCACAGCGGCGGCGGCTCCGGCGGGATCGAGGTCGACCCCGATCACCAGCGTGCGGGGGCGTGCGGAACTCAACGCGTCCAACGTCGCCGGCGCGCCGCCGAGGCGTTCGACCACCTCGAGTTCCGGATCGAGGCCCAGGCCCGCCAGCAGCACCGCGGCGTTGCTGCTCTCCAGCAACGGCAGATCACGACTGACGAGGATGACGTGCTCGACGGACGGGGATTCGGCGAGTGCCACCCGGCCGGCCTCGACCGCGAGCGTGATCGCATCCTCGTCGTCGCCCGCCACCCGATACGTCTCGGTGCCCCAGCACGGCAGGTAGGTGCCGATCGCGGCGATGTAGGCCATGTCCGATTCCTTCCTAGGTGACCGCGCCGGCGACTTTGAGCGCGACGATGCGGTCCCAGTCCAGGCCCAGTTCGCCGAGGATCTCGTCGGTCTGCGCGGCGAACTCCGGGGCCGGCGCGAGATCCGGTGCGGTGACGTCGAACTGGACCGGATTGGCGACGAGGTCCAGTTCGCCTGCGCGCACGAGATATTCGTTCGCGCGAACCTGTGGGTCGGCGGCGACCTGGCGCGAGTCCTGCACCGGCGCCCAGGGTCCCGACAGCGTGGCGAAGCGCTCGGTCCACTCCGCGAGGGTGCGCTTGCCGATGGCCTCCCGCAGGATCTCCACCGCGTCGGGGGTGTTCGTGGCGATGTCCTCGGCGCTCGCGAAGCGCGGGTCGTCGGCGAGTTCCGGCTTCTCGATGTGCCGACACACATCGGCCCAGAACTTGCCGGGCTGCAGCATGACCAACGACAGATAGCGACCGTCGGCGGTCGCGTAGAGACCCGACAGCGGGTTGGTCGGCGATCCGTGCGCCCCCGGGGTCGGCGCCACCATCGGCTTGTCGAGGTGCACCGACAGCGCGACGCCGTGCCCGATCGACCACAGGCCACTGCCGAGCAGGGACACGTCGACGATCGAACCCTCCCCGGTTCGTTCGCGTTTCACCAGCGCGGCGGCGACACCGCCGGCGAGGTTGGTGCCGGAGATCGTGTCACCGACGGCCGGGCCGGGCGGGGCGATCATGCCGTCCGTCCCGGGCGGGGTGATGCTCGCGGCGATGCCGCCGCGGCACCAGAAGGCGGTCATGTCGTAGCCGCCCTTGTCGGACTCCTGCCCGCGCGGCCCGAGCGCGCTCCCGCGGGCGTAGACGATGCCCGGGTTCACCACCCGGATGTCGTCGACGTCGATGCCGAACTTGCGGCGATGCGCCGGGAGGAAGCTGGTCAGGAAGACGTCGGCGCGGCGGGCGAGGTCGAGCAGCACCTCGCGCCCCCCGGCGGTCGCCATGTCGAGGCCGATGCTGCGCTTGCCCCGGTTGGCGTGCTCGACGTTCGGATTGGGGTCACCGTCGACCCGGAACGTTCCGGTCTGGCGCAGGCCGCGCTGCGGGTCCCCGGTGACGGCGTGCTCGACCTTGATCACCTCGGCGCCCCAGTCGGCCAGGACCGCGCCGGCCGACGGGACGAATCCGTACATCGCGACCTCGAGCACCCGGATGCCGGCGAGCGGCTTCACGCGACCACCGCCGCAAAGGCCTTGAGTTCCAGAAACTCTTCGAGACCGGCCGGGCTCAGTTCGCGCCCGATGCCGGACTGCTTGTAGCCGCCGAAGGGCATGTCCGGGGTGAAGTAGTTGCCGCCGTTGACGCTGAACGTGCCGGTACGCACCCGCCGGCCGATCGCGATCGCCCGGTCCTCGTCGGCGCTGAGCACGCCGCCGGACAGCCCGAACTGCGAGTCGTTGGCGATGCGGACGGCGTCGTCGTCGTCGTCGTAGGCGATGACCGCGAGCACCGGCCCGAACACCTCGTCCTGGGCGATCTCGCTCGCCGGATCCACGTCGGCCAGCAGGGTCGGCGTGTAGAAGAACCCGGGGTCGACCCGCTCACCGCCGCTCACGAGGCGGGCACCGGCGGCGACCGCGCGCGCCACCATGGCGTCGACCTTGTCGCGTTGGCGCTCGCTGATCAGGGGTCCCATGTAGGTCTTCGAATCGGAGGGATCGCCGTAGGTGACCCGCGCCAGATAGGCGCCCACCAACGCGACGATCTCGTCCTGCTTGGAGCGCGGCACCAGCAGCCGGGTCGTGAGCGCGCAGCCCTGCCCGGCGTGCGCGCAGATACTGAAGGCCGCGAACTGCGCCGCCGTGTTCAGGTCGGCGTCGTCGAGCACGATCAGCGCCGACTTTCCACCGAGTTCGAGGAAGACGCGTTTGAGGGTGGCGCTCGCGGCGGCCATGATCTGCTTGCCGACAGTGGTGGACCCGGTGAACGTCACCACGTCGACGTCGGGATGCGTGGTCAGCACCTCGCCGACCGCGACCTCCGCGGACGACAGCACGTTGACCACACCCGCGGGAATGTCGGTGTGCGCCGCGATCAATTCGCCGAGCGCCAGCGTGATCAGCGGGGTGTCGGGTGCACCCTTCAACACGACGGTGCAACCGGCGGCGAGCGCGGGCGCCAGTTTCGCGAGCGCAAGCTGATTCGGGTAGTTGTAGGCGGTGATCGCGGCGACCACGCCGGCCGCTTCTTTCTCGACCCAGCGCCGGTGGCGTTGCCCGCGAATCTCTATCTCGCCCAGGTCTTCCGAGAGTGCGTAGTCTCGCAAGAGGTCGGTGTAGTACCGCACGATCGCGATCGGCGCCTCGAGCTGGTTGCCGTGGGTGAGCATGCGGGTCGCGCCGACCTCGGCGATGGTCAGCTCGCGCAGCTCCTCCTTGTGCTCGACGAGGGCGGCATGCAGCTGCTCGAGGCAGCGGATGCGCAGATCGACGTTCGTCGACCAGTCGGTGCCGTCGAACGCGCGTCGCGCCGCCGCGACCGCGGCCTCGGCCTCCCCGACTCCGGCGTCCGGGGCGTAACCGACGATGTCCTCGCTCGCGGGGTTGATCGAGGTGATGGTGGCATCGAGTTCGATCAACTCCCCGCCGATGAGCAACCGGTTCCGCACGGGCGTCGACACATCACCCCGGCCGCCGATCGTGCGGTTGGCCGCACGATCATCGGTCTCCACCCCGGTGTCCTGAACTGTCATGAGTCCTCCTCGTCAAGCCTGACTGCTAAGCTTGAAAATTATATTCTCAATATGAGAAATGCCACATTCGTTGGTGGGAGCGTAGCAGCGATCGGGGCCCACGCATACCCCGGCCCGAACGTCCAGCCGAGCGTTCGTGCGACTCTACGAGCGCAGGTCCAGCAAGAATCGGGGTTGCAGGTTCGCAATCTGGGAGAGTACTATTCTCGTCAATAGGAAGGGAGCTTCTTGTGATTGAAACTACAGCCCTCGCCGCGTCCTTCGGGGTGCAAGTAACCGGAATCGAAGACCTGCTCGACGACGCGGTCGTGGGCCGGTGCCTGGAGGCGCTCAAGTGGCGCGGCGTGCTGCTCGTTCGCGGTCTGCACCTCGACGACGAGGCGCAGGTCGCATTCAGCCGCAGTTTGGGTCCGGTCTTGGCGCCCGCCGGGCGGGAGGTCTTCGTCGTTTCGCTCGATCCGGCCAAGTCCCGCTCGGCCGAGTACCTCAAGGGCACCTTTCACTGGCACATCGACGACACGACCAACGACGTGCCCGCCAAGGCCACGATGCTCACCGCCCGCCACGTCGCGATGGTCGGCGGCGGGACTGAATTCGCGAGCACGTACGCGGCCTACGACAACCTGCCCGAGCAGGACCGCAAACGCTACGAGGGACTACGGGTGGTGCACAGCTTCGAGGCGGCGCAGCGCCTCGTCCACCCGGACCCGACCGACGAGCAGGTCGCCGCGTGGCGCGCACTGCCGACCCACGAGTCGTCGCTGATCTGGACGCGGCGCGACGGGCGCAAGTCGCTCGTCATCGGCGCCACCGCGGACCACGTCGTCGGCATGCGGCCCGAGGAGAGCAGCGAACTGCTCGACGAACTGCTGGCGTGGTCGACCCAGGAACGCTTCTGCTACACCCACGAATGGGAAGTCGGCGACGTCGTGATCTGGGACAACACCGGAATGCTGCACCGTGCACTGCCCTACGATCCCTCTTCTGAGCGCACCATGCACCGCACGACGATCGCCGGCGACGAGGCCTGGTCGTGAAGACCGCGGTCGTCACCGGCGGGGGGTCCGGCATCGGGCGGGCGATCGCCGACCGGCTGCGCGCCGACGGATGCCATGTCGCGACACTGGATCTCAGCCCCGGTACCGACGACTTCGCGCACGCCGCCGACGTCACCGACCGCGAGCAGGTGGACGCCGCGCTCGACGCGATCCGCGCCCAACTCGGCCCGGTGACGATCCTCGTCAACGCGGCGGGCAAGGAGGGCTACGCCCGCTTCGGCAAGCTGTCCTTCGAAGACTGGCAGCGCGTCCTCGACGTCAACCTCAACGGGGTCTTCCACTGTGTGCAGGCGGTACTGCCGGACATGATCGACGCGCAGTGGGGGCGAATCGTGAACATCTCGTCATCGAGCGCGCATTCGGGTCAGCCGTTCATGTCGCACTACGTGTCCGCCAAGTCGGCGGTCAACGGACTCACTAAGTCACTCGCGCTCGAGTACGGACCCCAGGGCATCACCGTCAACGCCGTTCCCCCCGGCTTCATCGACACCCCCATGCTGCGCAAGGCCGAGACCGACAACAAACTCGGTGGCACCATCGACGAGCACATCGCGCGCACCCCGGTCCGCCGGGTCGGGCGTCCCGAGGACATCGCCGCCGCCTGCGCGTTCCTGGTCTCCGACGAGGCCGGCTACATCACCGGGCAGATCCTCGGCGTCAACGGCGGACGAAACACCTAGAAGGGAAGGGAACTTCAATGGGACGTGTCGAAGGCAAGGTCGCGTTCGTGACCGGCGCCGCCCGTGGTCAGGGTCGTAGCCATGCGATCCGGTTGGCCGAGGAGGGCGCCGACATCATCGCGATCGACCTGTGCGAGAACATCGAGTCGATCGGCTACCCGATGGCGCCGCCGGAGGACCTCGACGAAACCGCCCGACTGATCGAGAAACTCGACCGTCGCGTCGTCACGGTGCAGGCGGACGTGCGCGAGTCCGCCCAGATGCGCGACGCCGTCGAGCGCGGCATCGCCGAACTCGGACGCCTCGACATCGTGATCGCCCAGGCCGGGGTCGCGGGCATGAAGGGCGAACCGGCGGTGCAGGCCTGGTGCGACGTCGTGAACACAAACCTCGTCGGCACCATCAATGCAGTGCAGGCGGCGCTGCCGCACCTCGGTTCGGGCGCCTCGATCGTCGCCACCGGTTCGACCGCGGCCCTGATGGACCTCAGCAAGGTCGACGTCCCGGGCAAGGACCTCGGCGGGGTGGCCTACGTCTTCTCCAAGCGGGCCCTCTCCCAGTACATTCACCAGCTCGCAACGCACCTCGCGCCGCGCGGCATCCGCGCCAACGTCGTGCATCCGACCAACTGCGACACCGACATGCTGCAGAGCGAGCCGATGTACCGCTCCTTCCGCCCCGACCTCGAGGCACCGACACGTCAGGACGCCGAACCCGCGTTCTACGTCCAGCAGGCGATGCCGGTGCCCTTCGTCGAACCCATCGACATCAGCAACGCGGTGCTGTTCCTCGCCTCCGAGGAGGCCCGCTACGTCACCGGCATGCAACTGCGCATCGACGCCGGCGGCTACCTCAAGTGGTACGACTTCCACATCTGACGCGAGATCAGCAGAGAACAAGCAAGTTTGGAGAGACCGTGTTTGGAGAGACCGTGTTTGGAGAAGCATCGTGAAGGTGCACGTCGATTCGGGACGCTGCCAGGGCCACACGCTGTGCGCCATGGCCGCCCCCGACGTGTTCGAACTGAGCGAGATCGACGGCCACGCGAACCCGGTGAGCGAGGACGTCCCCACCGGCCTCGAGGACCAGGTCCGCGAGGCCACCCGGTCCTGCCCGGAGCAGGCCATTTCGACCCACTGACCCCCGCCCGCCCGTGAGTGGTTGTGGCGTCAGGAGACTCCATAACCACTCACGACCCACCAGAGGACTTACGCCGTGAGCGTAGACGAAACCGTAGCGCGCGAGGACCGTAAACAGCACACCTACCAATTCGATCGGCACGCCCCGGAGTACCGCGACCAGTTCCTGCCGATCACACAGGAGATGCAGTCGAAGTGCCCGATGGCGTGGTCGGACACGCACGGCGGCCACTGGGTCGCGGCCGGCAGCCAGGAGGTCTTCGCGCTCGCGCGCTCGGCCGACGTGTCCACCGACCACGACATCCACGGCAGGCGGCGCGGCTACAAGGGCATCGCGATCCCGACCATGGAGCGGGCCACCGGCGTTCGCGGCGGCATCCTGGAGATGGACGACCCCGAGCACCGGGAGTTCCGCGGCCTGCTCAACCCGTATCTGTCTCCCGCCGCCGTGCAGCGCTGGATTCCTTTCGTGGACGAGGTGATTCGGGCAGCGCTGAACGAGCGGATCGAATCCGGCCGGATCGACTTCGTCGACGAACTCGCCAATATCGTGCCGGCCGTGCTGACCCTGGCGATGATGGGCATCCCGATCGCGAAGTGGACGATCTACAACGAACCGGTGCACGCCGCCGTGTACACCCCGCCCGACTCGCCGGACATCCCGCGCATCGCCGAACTGCACCGCGCGATGGGCCTCGACCTGCTGACCAACCTGTTCGAGATTCGGCAGAACCCGCGGCCCGGCCTGATCGATGCGGTCGCGAACGTCGAGGTGCTCGGCGAGAAGCCCGACGACATGGAACTGCTCGGCATCCTGAGCCTGATCATCGGCGGCGGATTCGACACCACCACCGCTCTGACGGCACACGCGCTCGAGTGGCTGTCGCAGAACGCCGCCGAGCGCGAACGGCTCAGCTCCGAACGGGAAACCCTGCTGGACTCGGCGACCGAGGAGTTCCTCCGCTACTTCACCCCTGCGCCCGGCGACGGCCGGACCTTCTCGGGCAACTGCGAGTATGCGGGCACGGATTTCAAGGAGGGGGAGCGGCTGTGGCTGTCCTGGGCGATGGCCAATCGGGACCCGGAGTTGTTCACGGACCCGAACGGTATCGAGCTCGAGCGGCGCGGCAATCGGCACTTCAGTTTCGGCCTCGGCATCCACCGCTGCATCGGATCGAACATGGCCCGCATGGTGTTCAAGCGCATGCTGCTCGCGGTGCTCGACCGGATGCCGGATTTCGCGTGCGCCGCGGAAACGACGGTGCACTACGACACGATCGGCGTCATCCAGGGCATGCGGCACCTGCCCGCGACATTCACGCCCGGATCCCGGATCGGCCCCGGCCTCGACGAGACGCTCGCCAGCCTGCAGCAGATCTGTGACGAGCAGCGACTCGCCGAACCGGTCACCGTCCGCAAGGGCGCGGCGAAGATCCCGAACTGACGCGACAGTTAGGAGACAGTGTGACATCCGCGCCGGGGCGACCCCTGCCGTTGCTCACCCTGGACAACGAGTTCTTCTGGAAGTCCGGGGAGGACGGCCGGCTCCGAATCCAGGAGTGCCTGGACTGCACCGCCCTCATCCACCCGCCCCAGCCGATCTGCCGGTACTGCCACGGCGACCGGATGGGTGTGCGGGAGGTGTCGGGTCGCGCCACGCTGATCGGGTTCACCCTCAACCACCGCTTCGGTCTGCCCGGCCTCCCGCCCCCCTACGTGGTGGCACAGGTCGCGATCGAGGAGGATCCGCGAGTCCGGTTGACCACCAACGTTGTCGAGGCCGACCCCGACGGTCTCGAACTCGGGATGCCGATGGAGGTGGTGTTCGACCACGTCGACGACGTGTGGCTGCCGCTGTTCCGACCTGTGGATGGCGAGCCGGCGCCGCTGCCCGAAGACGAGACCGCACCGGACCAGGCTTGGCGCCACGTACGGCCGATGGTGAGCCCGAACAAGTTCGAGGACCGGGTCGCCCTGACCGGGATCGGCATGTCGGACATCGGCCGCCGCCTGATGGTGCCTCCGCTGCGGTTGACGGTGCAGGCCTGTCGGCGCGCCGTTGCGGATGCGGGGCTCGAACTTTCCGACATCGACGGTCTCGCCAGCTATCCGGGCGCCGGCCCGGTCGCCGGGTTCGGCGAGGGCGGGGTGACGGCGCTGGAATCCGCGCTCGGGATCCGCCCGACCTGGCACAACGGCGGCATCGAGACCTTCGGCCCCGGTGGTTCCGTGATCGCGGCGATGCTCGCCGTCGCGTCGGGCCTGGCCCGGCACGTGCTGTGCTTCCGGACGGTGTGGGAGGCCACCTACGGCGAACTCGTCAAGCAGGGCCGGATCACGCCGCCCGGTGGGCGCACGCCGAGTTGGATGGTGCCGTTCGGGGCGACGTCGGCGGCGCACACGCTGGCGATGAACGCCCAACGGCACTTCCACCGCTACGGCACGACGCGCGAGACGCTCGGGTGGATCGCGTTGAACCAGAGGGCGAATGCCGAACTCGAGCCCGCCGCGATCTACCGCGATCCGCTCACGATGGACGACTACCTGTCGGCCCGCCCGGTGACCACGCCGTTCGGCCTCTACGACTGCGACGTGCCGTGCGACGCGTCGGTCGCGGTCATCGTGTCGGCGGCCGACGTCGCGGAGGATCTGCCGAAGCCGGCGATCCGGGTCGAGGCGGTCGGCACCCAGAT
>DATDBL010000067.1:0-62201 GCA_036524855.1 Aldersonia sp.
CGCCTCGTCGACGCCTACCTCGCCATCATGCAGGGCGAGGACCATCTGACCTGCACCTGTGAGCGGCCCGACTGCGCCGCCGACCCGACCCCCGCGAGCCGCCGCAAACCGCTGGTGCAGATCACCATCGACGCCCAAACGCTGCTCGGGTTGCGGTCCGAACCGGCGTTCCTGCCCGGCCACGGACCGATCGACCCCGACCTCGCCCGCCGCCTCGCCCAGGACGCCACCTGGCAGGGCATCCTCACCGAGCTCGTCGACCTCGCCGTCACCGCCGGCCTGCTCACCCCCGAGCAAGCCGGCAGCGAGCCCACCCCACAGCCCCACACCGAACCGACGGTCGAGCCCGCCCCCGTGGCCCACGCGGAACCGGTCGAGCCCGATACGGTGGCTGACCCGGAACCCGACGTCGAGCCCGACGCGGAACCCGTCAACGACGCGCAGGAGGTGCCGGACGAGCCCCCGGCAGCAGCGGACGCGGCCACCACCGATCCCGAGCCCACCGCTGCATCATCCGAGCCTGCCGCCGCTTCCCCCGCCGAATCCGCGCTGCACGCCCGCCTGTGCCACCCGCTGCTGGCCAGCTTCGTCGCCCGCGGCACCCGCCGCCCGTCGGGCTACGTCCCGACCTGCGCGCCGAAGCCGGTGCTGGTGCCGCTCACCCAGGCCGACCTGTACGCCGAGTTCACCGCGCTGCTCGACGCGCACCCCGACCTCGCCACCGGGATCCATCCCGACGGGCACGGCGGGCACGCCGACCCACCACCCGGGGCGCTGACCTACCGGCCCAGTGCCGAGGTCGCCGCGCTCGTGCGCGCCCGCGACCGGCACTGCCGGTTCCCGCACTGCAGCATGCCCGCCGAACGCTGCCAGATCGACCACATCACCCCGTTCGAACACGACGACCCGATCGCAGGTGGGTGGACGATCGTCTCTAATCTCCAGTGCGCGTGTGCTTTCCACCACGAACTCAAGACGGCGGGCCTCTGGCACGCGCGCGCCCTGCCCGGCACCGCGATCCTGTGGACCGGGCCCCGCGGCGACCGCCACCTCACCCTGCCCGCCGGCGGACTCACCCCGGTCCCCGCCGCCACCGACCTCACCCCCGACGTCGGCGGCGGACGAGCACAGACCGAACCACCAGAACCCGAGGAGCCCCCACCGTTCGAGAAACCCAAGCGGCCCAGTCTGATGTACGGGGCGACCAAGGCTGCGGTGGTGATGCTGACCAAGGAACTCGCACTCGAACTCGCGCCGCGCCGCATCCGGGTCAACGCCATCGCCCCCGGCTGGGTCAACACTCCGGGGAACGCCGCGACCGGCCGCATGGCAGCGGCTGCGGCGGGGATCCCGCTCGGGCGCGTCGGGGAGCCCGACGAGATCGCCCGATGGGTGGCCATCCTCGCGAGCAGTGACGCCGCGTTCATGACCGGGGAGACCACCGTCCTCTCCGGCGGGGACGTCATGCCGGCGTCGTTCGCAGTCGCTGGAACACCGACTACGACGCCCTGCACCTGATCACCTCCCGCAATCAGACCGTCTTCGACGGATTCCCGATCCCCGAGCACCACCCGTGACGGCCCGCACCGACGGTGCCCGATCAACATCGACGTGCGGGACTGCTCGGCTACCTGGGTCTCCTTGTGCTCGTCGATGATCCAGCGCCTGCTCACCTTGCGCAGCGAGGCGAGCGAGATGCTGCGGGCGATCTCTCGTCCATCAGGTTCAGCCCCAAGTGCTTGCGGTCCTCGGTGGCGTAGGCGATGCCGTGACCGACTCAAGAGGGCGGGGGATCGTCGAAACGCTGCGCGCGAGCAACTCTCCCGCCGTACTCATGCGCAACCACGGACCTTTCACGGTCGGCCGGGACGCCCGCGCCGCGGTCAAGGCCGCGGTGATGGTCGAGGACGTCGCCCGCACCGTGCACATCAGCCGACAACTCGGCTCGCCCGACGCGACCGATCCCCAGCATGTGGCGAGCCTGTTCGCGCGCTACCAGAACGTCTACGGACAGCCGGGCTGAGCCGGCATGCTACGACCGGGCGGCGGCGATCCGTTCCCGGCGCAGCGCGGTGACCTCGTCCAGATCCAGGGGCGCCAGGTCGAGACCGCTGGCCCGGCGCAGTAGCAGGTCGGCCAGTTCGGGGTTGCGGGCCAGCGCGGGGCCGTGCATGTAGGTGCCGATCACCGAGCCCTGGACCGCACCCTCGAGTCCGTCGCCGACGCCGTTGCCGACGCCGCGGGTCACCCGCGCCAGCCCACGCGCGTCGGGTCCGAGAGTCGTTCCACCGCGGTGGTTCTCGAACCCGGTGAGAGGTGCGGACAGGCCGTCGACGATTGGTTCGGTGAGCACCTCGCCGATCGAGCGTTTCTCCTGCGGGGAGGTGGTGACGTCGAGCAGGGAGATGCCGTCGACCCGCTCGCCCGCCGACGTCTCGTACCAGTGACCGAGCACCTGGATCGCGGCGCAGATCGCGAGCACCGGTGCGCCGCGTTCGGCGGCCCGTTGCAGTCCGGGGTAGCGGGCGAGGTGACGGGTCGCTAGGCGCTGCGCGTAGTCCTCGGCGCCGCCGAGGGTGTACACATCGAGCGACTCGGGCACCGGGTCCTCGAGGGTGATCTCGATGATCTGCGCGTCGAAGCCGCGCATGCGCATCCGCTGCCGCAGCACCAGCGCGTTGCCGCCGTCGCCGTAGGTGCCCATCACGTCGGGCAGCACTAGCCCGATCCGGAACGTCGAGTCAGCCACGGTCCAACTCCCGGTTCAGGTCGCGGAACGCGGTATAGTTCGCGAGCACCTCCACCCGACCCGGGGGGCAGGACGCAATCGCCCGCACCGGATCCTTGATCAGGGTGTGTTCGACGCCGGCGTAGGTGAGGCGAACGCCGAGGTCGGTGCCGCGTTCGCCGGACGCGACCACCTGCACCCCGTCGAAGTGTTCGAACCGCACGTCCCACAGCCAGGACAGATCCTCGCCGTCGGGCACCTGACCGTTGACCGCGATGACCAGACCGTCGACGGACGGGTCGATCATCGACAGCGCCTCCTGCCAGCCCGCGGGGTTCTTCGCCAGCAGCATCCGCACCGAATGCGGGCCGACCTGCACCCTGCGGTACCGCCCGGCGACCTCGTCGACGGTGGACACCGCGGCCACGGCGTCGGCGGGGTCGACGCCGAGCGCGACGGCGGCAGCCACTGCCTGCGCGGCGTTGCCGCGATTGGCTCGCCCCGGCACCGCCAGCTTCATCGGCAGTTCCAGCCCGTCGGGTCCGTGCAGGGCCTCGTCGTCGACCCACCAGGCGGGGGTGGGGCGGGCAAAGTCGGCGCCGGTGCTGCGCCAGTGCGCGCCGTGCCACACAATCGGCTCGCCGCTGCGTGGGCAGCTGGTTGCGTCGGCGGCCCAGCCGCTGCCCGCCGCGACCCAGACGACCTTCGGTGCGTCGTAGGCCGCCGAGGCCATCAGCACGTCGTCGCAGTTCGCGACCACCACCGCGTCCGGGTGGCTGGCCAGGCCGGCGCGCAGGCGGCGCTCGATGGCGTTGATCTCGCCGACCCGGTCGAGTTGGTCGCGGCTGAGGTTCAACAGCACGATCGCCTCGGGGTTCACGGCATCGCTTACGTGCGGGACGTGCAGTTCGTCCACTTCGAGCGCGGCAAGGTCGGCGTCGGGTTTCACGGCGAGCGCGGCGACGATGCCCGCGTCCATGTTCGCGCCGTCGGCCTGCGTCGCGACGTCGCCGAGGGTGGCCAGCGCGGCCGCGGTCATCCGGGTGGTCGTGGATTTGCCGTTGGTGCCGGTGATCACGACCGTGCGGCGGTCGTGGGCGAGTTGGGCCATGATCGTCGGGTCGACCTTCAGCGCGACCAGGCCCCCGATCATCGAGCCCTTGCCACGACCCGCCCTCAGCGACGCCCACGCCGCGGTCCGGGCGGCTCGCAGCGCGAGCCGCCCCCGGCGGGTGAGCCGTTCGATCCTGCCCGTCATCTACCCAATCACTCCACTCGGCGGTTCCCGCGAGTCTGACATATCGCCGAGTGTGGTGCCTGCCGGCAGCGGGGAACGGATATGTCACAGGTGGGCGCTAGCGTCGCGGTGTGGGGGCGTATCGAGTGCTCGATCTTGCGGCGTGGACGCGAGGCGAACGCGAGCCTGGGGGTAAGGAAGAGAAACGCTGGTTCGACGCGCCCGTCGACTCCGAATTCGCAGGTCGCTGGCTGTTCAAGCCGCATCGCGAGAAGGTCTTGGCGTTGTCGGAAGATCGCGCGGCGCGAGGCGAACCGCCCGACGTGCTCGTGCGGGGTGAAGACTGGGCCGAGAAGATCGCCTACGAACTCGCTCAGATCCTGCACGTACCGGCAGTGGTGACCGAACTCGCGACGGCAGTCCGAACCAGGGACGGAAAGCGGCTACGGGGGTCGATGAGTCGCGACATGCGTCCACCGAACTGGCAGAGCAGTCCGGGGGCAACTCTGCTCGCCGAACGCGACGAGAGCTTCGATGCCGATACGTGTGCAGGCCACACAATCGTGGCAATTAGAGCGGTGCTTGAGGGCCTTCAAGGCCCGGTCGGCACCGACTACGGCCTTTGGACGGCCTTCGACGTCTTCGTCGGGTACCTCCTTCTCGATGCGTGGATCGCAAACACCGACCGACATGCACACAACTGGGCGGTCCTGCAATCGCCGAGTGGCGCGGTGTGCCTTGCGCCCACCTTCGACCACGGTTCCGCACTCGGCAGCGGTGCCGGCGAGCGACACCATGAGCGAGTGCTGGAATCGGCGACTGGTGCGGGCGGGGTCGAGCGTCGCGGTTTGAGGTCCCTCGCGAAACGACCTTGGTCGATTTCGCCGCCGATGCCCTCGCGGGGGCAAGCCTCCATGCCCGAACCTACTGGGCGCGTCGACTCGCCGAGGTCGACCGCGCGACATGCGACGATGTCGTTGAACGAATTCCGAACCTGTCGGAGGTCACCCGTAGATTCATAACAGAGAGGTTCTGGCAACCAACAGAAGGCGACTCCTCGATGTCCTATCGCAGTCTTCTCGCCCGGGATGCCGGCGCGTCCGGCACCCGTGCGCTGGCACGACTCATCGTTACTCGCCAAGACCCTCAGTCCAGGGCATATCACGCAATCGGCTACCTCGATCGCGTCGAGAACGGTTACGAATACGTGTACATTGCTAGGGCTGTGGCACAGCCGGCTTTCCTCCCGATGGTCGGGTTTCGAGACACTCATCGCCGGTACCACCGCGCTCAATTGTTTCCCTCGTTCGCCGAGCGGGTGATCAGCGCGAAGCGTCCCGACAGACCCGAGTACCTCCGCGGCCTGAGTCTCGAGCAGAACGCTGACGCGTGGGAAATTCTGTCCGCGTCGGGAGGGTACCGGCAGGGAGACGCCATCGAGCTCATCAGTCTCCCGACGTTCGAAGCGTCTACAGGCCGTACGACGGCAGCTTTCCTGGCGCACGGTGTGCGACATCGCGGTGAGGAGGCGAGCCGGCACATCGAGATGCTGCGTCCCGGAGATTCGCTCGGGCTGGAGCCGCACCCAGACAACGAGGTAAACCCGCGAGCGATAAGGGTTGTCGATGGGACTCTGCACCTCGGGTATGTGCCGGACCCGTTGCTCGACTACGTCTGGTCGCTCGAACTTGGGGCCGTTCTCACCGTCGTACAGGCGAACTCGGCCGAGACCAATCCCCATCTGCGACTGCTGCTGCGGCTGGAGGGGACCTGTCGAGGGCCATTCGTGTTCGACGGTCCGGAGTGGGCGCCCGCGGCCTGATCGGACCGCAGCACCGGCCGGTCCGAAACTCGGGCTGGACAGCAGCCTTGTCGACACATGGCCGACCCTCGTTGGCCGGTTGTTCTACAATGAAGCACATGCCGGAGGTAGGGATTCGCGCACTGAAGCAGAATGCGTCCGCGGTGGTCGCGGACGCCGCTTCCGGTGAGGTTGTGATCATCACGGATCGCGGACGCCCCGTCGCCCAGATGACGCCGATTCCCGAGTCCCCCCTGCAGCGTCTGCTCGCCGCAGGTCGGGCCCGTCCATCTCGGCGCGACGTCCGCGAACTGTCTACCCCGGCACCTGGACCAGACCTGTCGGCAGAGTTGGCCTCGATGAGGAACGCCGAACGGTTCTGACGGATGGCCCACTACGTCGACACCTCGGCGCTCGTCAAACTGGTGGTCGCAGAGGCTGACACATCGGCGCTGGTGACGTGGATCCGAGCCGAGGGTTCCGCCTTGGTGTCGTCCGACCTTGCGCGCACCGAACTGCTCCGAGCCGTACGTCGTGTCGCTGCCGACCGAGCCGTTCAGGCGCGCGCCGTGCTCGACTCGGTCACTCTTCTGACCGTGAGCACCTCGACATTCGAGGCAGCCGGACGTCTCGACCCGACAATCCTGCGCACGCTGGACGCGCTTCACCTCGCGGCTGCACTCGAACTCGGCGACGACCTGACGGGCATCGTCACGTACGACGAACGCATGGCGGACGCCGCACGAGCCCACGGAATTGCAGTCGTATCGCCGAACTGAGCGAGGGTTCCGTGTCACCAGAATTGGCGACATGAGGTCAGGGCGGTGCACGCCTACCTTTGGGCTGGACGGCGCGCGGAAAGACGTGCCAGTGATCGCGATCTGGTATCGACATGACGATTATCTGCGTTGGCACCAATCACCACGTGGCGCCGATAGAGCTACTGGAGAGACTCGCTCTTGCGGCAGGGGACCTGCCCCCGCTGCTGGAGCGGATCCGGGCCCGGCCGGGGATCGGTGCGGTGCTGGCGCTGTCCACTTGCAACCGGCTGGAGTTCTATCTGGAAAGCGAGTTGCCGACCGGCGAGGTCGTGCGTGTCGTGACGGAGCAACTCGGGTCGCCGGCGGGTCTCGCGGAGTGCGTCGTGGTCTGGCGCGAGGCATCCGCGGCGGAGCATCTGTTCTCGGTTGCCTGCGGTCTCGACTCGATGCTGGTCGGCGAGCAGCAGATCGTGATGCAGATCCGCGCCGCGGCCCGGACGGCGGCCGCGACCATGGGCCCCGAACTCACCCGACTGGTCGACGCTGCGCTGCGGACGAGCAAGCGGGCCCGTTCGGAAACCGATATCGAGCGGGTCGGCGGCACGCTGGTCGCCGCCGGGCTCGCCGCCGCCGGGCTCGACACCGCTGCGGACCAGCTCCGCGGGTGCGCGGTGTTGACCGCCCTGATCGTGGGCGCTGGGACGGTCGCCGGGACGGCGGGGCTGCGGCTGCGCGATGACGGCGTGGCACGGATTCTGATCGCCAACCGAAGCCGCGCGAACTCGGCCCGCCTGGCCGGCGCGGTGGGCGGCGAGGTGGTGGAGTTCGGTCGGCTGCGTGACGCGCTCGCGGTCGCCGACCTTGTGGTGGCGGCGATCCGCACCACGCGGCCGGTCCTGTCCGCGAGCGATGTCCGGGGGGCTCGCCGACACGCCGCGGACCGGCGGCTTTTCGTGCTCGACCTCGGCATGCCGCGCAATGTCGACCCGGAGTGCCGGCACATTCCGGGCGTAACGGTGGTCGATCTCCGGGACCTAGGCCGCCGGTTGGGCGATCGGGATGTCCCGGACGGGGCCGCGAAGGCGCGCGCGATCGTCGCCGAGAGCGTCGCCGCTTTCGTGGCGGCACGCGGTGAATCGACGGCCGCCGCGTTGATCGCGGCGCTGCGTTCGCGGGCGCGGGACATCGTCGAGGCCGAACTGGTCCGGATGCAGCGCCGGCTGCCCGGCGTGGACGAGCGGGTGCTGGCGGAAACCACTACGACCATCCATCGCATCGTCGGCAAGCTGCTGCACGAGCCGACCCTGCGGGCCAAGCAGTTCGCGGTCGCTCCCGACGCCGCGTGCCATCTGGAGGCGCTCGCCGAACTGTACGGCGTCGGAACGGCCGAGGTCACAGCAACGAGCGAGGTCACGGGACTGACGACATGACGCCGAGCACAGCGCACGAGTGCGTCCACGCGATGATGCGCGAGCACCAGTCCAGGCTGGTCGCCGCATTCGAAACGTTCGGGTGCACAAGGCCGGACGAGGACACCGCTCGCTTTCGGGTGACGGAGTGGACCCGGCCGCGGCTCGGGTCGGGCGGGCCTGCGTGATGGAGAACGGGCGGGTCTTCGAACGCGCCGGGGTGAACGTGTCGCTGGTGCACGGGCCGACGGTGCCGAGGACCATCGCGGAGACGTTCCCGCACACGGAGGGCCGGCCGTTCACCGCTACCGGGATATCGCTTGTGCTGCATCCGCTCAACCCGTATGCGCCGTCCTTTCATGCAAACTTCCGCTTCTTCGCGGTGCCGCGGGAGGCGGGCGCCGGGGACTGGTGGTTCGGGGGCGGCTGCGACCTGACTCCGATGTATGGCTTCGAGGAGGACGCCGCCCATTTCCACACCACGCTGAAGGCGTGGTGCGACCGGCATCGGGCGGGCCGGTATGGCGAGTGGAAGGCCGCGTGCGACGACTATTTCACGATCGCGCACCGCGGCGAGATGCGCGGCGTCGGTGGGGTGTTCTTCGACCACCTCACCGACATCGGGCCGGGCGGATTCGACCGGTGTCTGGCGCTGATCCGCGACGGCCTCGACAGTCTCCTGCCCGCCTACCTCCCCATCTTGGACCGGCGCTGCCGAATGCCGTACGGGGAACGGCAGCGTAGCTGGCAGCTCGCCCGACGGGGACGCTACGTCGAGTTCAACCTGGTCTACGACCGCGGTACCCGCTTCGGCCTCCAGACGCGCGGCAACATCGAGGCGATCTTGATGTCGATGCCGCCGCTGGCGCGGTGGGGATTCGAGCTGGTACCCGAGCCCGGCAGCCCGGAAAGCGACGTGGCTCGCTTTCTGCAACCTCGTGATTGGGCTGCCGTGAGCGTCGGTTAGCGGCGTGTCGGCCTTTTTGCTGGCATGACAGGTGTCGCCTCGACTCGGCAGTGTTAGCCATGGTCAGCCGACGAGGGCGAGTGGACTTTGGCCGGGAAAGCGTGCGCCGGGCAAACGAATCGGAGCGCGAGTTGTTTCCCTGGCAACTGCAGCCGATGATTCGGCGGATCCTGTGGCTCGCCCTGGTGGTCCTCGCGATCGGTCTCGGCTTGGTGATCGGGGTGTTCCAGTGATCGGGATGTTCGAATGAACCGGCGAGTTCCGGTCGTTTTCCAGACCAACCGCGTGGAATGCGGCGTCGCCTGCCTGGCGATGGTGCTCAACCACTACGGGCACCAGATCTCGCTACGGGAGGTCCGCGACCGGTGCGCCGTGGGCGGGGGTGGAGCGAGCGCGGGCGGGCTTGCTCGCGCCGCGCGTGCGCTGGGCATGCGGGCCGTCGGCCACCGGGCGACGCCCGAACTGTTCGAGACGCTGAGGTTGCCGGCCATCGCACACTGGGCCCGCGATCACTTCGTCGTGGTGGAACGGGTCGAGACGCGGCGCGTGCACATCGTGGATCCGCAGCTGGGCCGGCGCCGGCTCACCCACACCGAGTTCCGCGCCGGATTGGGCGCGGTGGCGATCGGCCTCACGCCCGGACCAGAATTCGAGCGCCGCCGCGCGGACATCGAGCCGTTCTGGCGCACATACGCGCGGTCGCTGCTCGCGCTGCCCGGGACCCGCCCGCTGTTGGCCCAGGTCCTGCTTGCCACGCTGGTGATGCAGCTGTTGGGGCTGGCGATGCCGCTGCTGCTCCGCACCGTGGTCGATGACCTGGATGTGCTGCGCGGGTCCTCGCAGCTTGCGCTGCTCGGGGCCGGGATCGCGCTCATCGCGGTCGGCCAGCTGACCGCCGGATACCTGCGGTCCGGGCTCGTGCTCTATCTGCAGGGGCGGCTGGACACGCAAGCCATGCTCGGATTCTGCGCTCACCTGCTGCGGCTTCCGCTGCGCTATTTCCAGCAGCGCAGCACCGGCGACATTGCCACCCGAATCGGCAGCATCGTGTCGCTGCGCGAGCAACTGACCGGCCAGACGCTGACGTCGGTGCTGGACGCCGCGACGGTGCTCGTGTACCTGGCCGTGCTGTTCTCCATCGATGTCGCCACCGCGCTCGGAGTGCTGGTGGTGATCGGCATCGAGGTGCTGTTGCTGACGCGTACGACTCGCCACGTCCGCGAACGGATGGCCGCCGACATCGCCGCGCACGCGGAGGAGCAGGGCAATCTGGTCGAAACGCTGGAAGGCATCGCCACCCTCAAGGCCGCGGCCGCGGAGAGCCGCGTCTTCGATCGGTGGGCACAGCTGTACGTGGCCTGGATGCGGGCCACCCTGCGACGCGGGCACGCGACCGCGGTCGTCGAGTCGCTTGCCGCGACGCTGCGCGTGGTCACCCCGCTGATCGTGCTGTGGCTCGGCACCGCCCGGGTGCTCGCCGGCGGGATGAGCACCGGCACCATGCTGGCGATCACCTGGATGGCCGCATCGGTGGTGGCACCGCTGTCCGCCCTGGTCACCAACGGTCAGCGGCTGCAGCTCGCCGGCGCGTATCTGCAGCGACTGGCAGACGTCATGGAGTCGCAGCCGGAATTCCCGGAGGCGCCACCGCCTTCCGCGCTCCGGTTGCGCGGGGCCATCGAGGTCGACGACCTGACCTTCCGGTACGACCGGGAGGGCACCCCCGCCCTGCAGGGCGTGTTCCTGCGCGTCGAACCCGGCCAGCGGGTCGCCATCGTCGGGGCCACCGGTGCCGGAAAGACGACGCTGGGGATGCTCCTGCTCGGGCTGCACGAACCGTCGCAGGGAGTCATCAGGCTCGACGGGGCACCGCTCGGGTCGCTGGACCCCAGGGTGGTGCGCCGCACGATCGGGGTCGTGCTGCAGGAGCCGTTCGTCTTCACCGGGACCGTGCACGAGAACATCGCCTTCCACGACCCGTCGATCTCGCGCGAGGACGTCGTAGCCGCCGCGCGGGTCGCGGCGCTGGACGAGGAAATCGCCGCGCTGCCACGAGGTTACGACACGCGGCTGTCCGAGCGGGGGACCGGACTGTCCGGCGGGCAGCGGCAGCGGCTCGCGCTGGTCCGTGCGGTTCTCGGCAACCCGGCCGTACTGCTACTCGACGAGGCCACCAGTCACCTGGACACGGTGACCGAGGCGCGCGTCCACCGCAACCTCGGTGCGCTGGGCTGCAGTCAGATCGTCATCGCCCACCGGTTGAGCACCGTCCGCGACGCCGACCTGATCGTCATGCTGGACCGGGGTCGCGTCATCGAGCGGGCGACCCATTGTGACCTGCTCGCCCTGGGAGGGAAGTACGCGACGTTGATCGGTAACCAGATGAGAGGAGGTGATTGGAGATGAAGGAGTTCGCAACGGATCGGAAGGAGATCGCCGCGGATCCGCGCGAGGACGAGGTCAGTGACGAGGTGCTCGACGCCGTGCACGGCGGCTACGCCCCGTACGGAGAAGGTTCCTGTACGCGAGCTAGAAGCGCCGACGTCCGCATGGCCAACTGATCGTGCTGACGTCACGTCGGGAGAACGACGGGGGCCGGGACAGATCCCGGCCCCCTCCATGCCATGGGCAGTCATCGGGCGACGGGCAGTCTTCCCGCGCGCGGGTGGCCAGCTCCAGCTTCGTGTACGCGGGTCGGCCGGCCTCCTCGTACTTGGCCTTGACCCGCGCCAGGTAGGTCTTGGCGGTTGCCGGCCGGATGCCGATCCGGCGGGCCGCCGAGTCCAGGGTCAGGCCGGACGTGTAGGCATGCAACACCGCCCACTCTCGCGCCGACAGGTGCGGTCGCGTCGGACCGTCCTCGATGACTGTGTCGACAGTGTCGAGCGAACTTGTCGGCCCGGCGACGCCGATGGCCACGGCGATACGGACGGTGTGGACGAGCGCGCCGACGTCTTGGTCTGCGGTGATGAAGCCGCAGGCACCGGCACGAATCGTTTCCGTCGTGTGCGGACACCACGGCCGGGCGCCGACGACAATCACCGCGTAGCGCTCGCGGACCAGTGTCCCGACGTTCGCCGCCGGGTCCGACCGATCGGGCAGCGGCACGCACAGCAGCACGACCTGCGGACGACGGTCGCCGTCGATGCACGACAACAGCCCGGCGACGGTCGGGGCCCCGGCCACGAGCCGGAAGCCGTCCCAGGCCCGGACACCGTCGATCATCGCGTTGACACCCACCACTCCGACGTCAATCACTGCACGTCGCCTCCCCAGCGCGGTCAATCAATATGTCCGGTTATTCGACGTGGCGTGGCCGCCGGATTGCCCGAACGGCACTCGACGCATGTCCGCCGAAATGCCGACGTGACCGGCAGGCGGCGCCGCGCCTAGCGTCGGTAACCGAGGAGGCGGGCGTGAACGAGCAGGAATACCGCGAGCGGATGGGCCGGCGTCTGACCGAGTACATCAGGCTGCGTGACGAATTCGGTGACAAGCAGGCCCGCGAGGAACTCCTCGACGGCTATGTCGAGCTTCAGGCCAAGCGCATGGGCCCGCTGATGACCACGGGGCTGGCCGACGGCTTCCGAAAGGTTCGACCCGCCTTCGCCGCCGCCGGCGTGCACATCGAGATCATCGACGCCTCCACCGACGGTGTGGACTCGGCCGTCGAGATCCTCACCACCTGCGAATGCCGCGCGACCTGCGAGGCGGTCGGCACGAGCGAGCCGTTGTCGGTGCTGTGTGAACTGGACAACGAGGCCGCACGCCGGGCCTTTCCCGGGATGACCGTCGAGGTCGTCCGCCAGCAGATCCGCGGCGCACACGTATGTGTGTTCCGATACAGCCGCGACCGCGCCGGACTCGAGGAGCCACTCCGATGACTACCGGCGTCGTGATGATGAACATGGGCGGCCCCTGGACGCTCGACGATGTGGAGCCGTTCCTGCACCGCCTCTTCGAGGACATCATCGAACTGCCGGCCCGATGGGTGCTCCGCCCGCTGCTTGTGCGCGCGCGGGCGCCGCGGGTGCGGCGGCAGTACGAAGCGATCGGCGGCGGCTCACCCCAGCGGGACTGGACGACGCGGCAGGCCGCGGCCATGGCCGCCGAGCTGGACGCCATCAGCCCCGGCACCGGACCGCACCTGGTCTATCCCACCTTCCGGTACGCCGAGCCCAGCGCCGAAACGGTGCTGGAAAGGATGCGGGCGGACGGCGTCCGGCGCGCCGTCGCCTTCCCGCAGTATCCGCACTGCTCGGCCACGACGACGGGGACGAGCCTGGCCGACCTGTGGCGCGCCGTGGCGCGAGCCGGGCTGGACGAATCATTCGACTGGGACGTGATCGATCGCTGGCCGACGCATCCCGCCTACATCGACGCGCTCGCCGAGACCGTGCGAAAGGGCCTCGACGCGTTCGCGCGGCCCGAAGCGGTTCCCGTGCTGTTCAGCGCGCACTCGCTGCCAATACGAACGGTCGCGCGCGGCGAGTCCTACCCCCTCGAGTCCGCCGCGACGGTACGCGCGGTGATGGATCGGCTCGCCGTGCCCAACCCCTACCTGCTGGCGTATCAGTCCAAGGTCGGGCCGATGCGGTGGCTGGGTCCCAGCACGGCGGACACCGTCGAACGGCTGGCCGCACACGGGGCGACTCGCCTGCTTCTCGTGGCGGTGTCGTTCATCTGCGACCACCTCGAGACGCTGTGGGAACTCGACGTCGAGCTCGCCGAAACCGCGCGGCGCGCCGGCATCACCGAGCTGCGCCGCGCGCCGGCGCTGAACGACCGCCCAGCGTTCACCCGTGCGCTGGCGCGAATCGTCGCCGACCGGCTGGCGGTGAAATCTCCAACCCGAGAGGCTGGAACCCGAGAAGAAATGAAGAAATGAGGAACCGATGAGGGAAAACGAAGCCGCCTTCCGCGCCGACATGCGTGACCGGATGAAGCGGTATCTCGAGCGGCGCGAACAGGTCGGCGACACACTGGCCAGGGAGGAGCTGATGGACGGCTACCCGGCGCGGCAGCGCGCCTGCATGGATCCCTATCTCGAGACGAACGACACGCTCACCGGAGCCATCGGCGGCGTGCTCCCGTTGTTCGAGGAGCAGTTGGGACTGCAGGAGGAGGTGGTGGACTGCTCGAACAGCGAGACCGAGATGACGATCTGCATCATGCGAACGTGCCTGTGCCGCGCCGCGGGACAGGACCTGGGCATCGACGATCCGCCGGTGCTGCACTGCGAGCTGTCCGCGGCGGCCACCAGCCGGGCATACCCGGACATCGACGCCGAGGTGGTCCTTCGCCAGGTCCGCGGGTCGCACGTGTGCAGCATCCGCTACACCCGCCCCGCAGCGCCACAGCGCCGCAGTGACCCGTGATGACGGCAGCTACCGGCGTTCGCGTCGCGGTGATCGGCTGTGGTATCGGCGGTGCGACCGCCGCGTTGGCACTGGCCAAGATCGGCGCTTCGGTCGACGTCTATGAGGCCGCAGCGCGATCGGCGTATCAAAGTGGCTGGGTGACACTCGGACCCGCCGCGATGACCGCACTGGCGCAAGTCGGCGTCGCGGCGCGGATCGAAGCGGCCGGCTTTCCGGTGACCAGCGTGCGATTCGTCGACACCGAGACCGGCCGCGAGTTCGGCTTCACCCGCAACGAAGCAACCCACCGCTGGCCGAGCACTCATGTCTGGCGTCGCGACCTGCTGCGCACACTGCGCGACCAACTCGACATGGTCGGCGTCCGATGCCGATACGGCACGACAGTCACCCCCGATGAGCCGGCCGCGGACCTGATCGTGGGTGCCGACGGAGCGCGGTCCGCGACGCGGACCACGATCGGCAACGCGTCGGAACTGTCGTACACCGGAGAAACCATCCGGTTCGGTCACCATCCGCGACCGGTACCCGGATTCCCCGTCGGCGTGCTGATGTTCTGGACCCACGCGAGCGGCATGGCCGGCTGTGTCAGCGATGACCGTGAAGGCTCGTTCTGGTGCAGCCGCCACCGCGACTCCCCGGTCGGCACCCTCGACGACGCCACCGCACTCGCCCCCCTGCGGAGTACACCCGTGACCCAGGTGATCGACGCCTCGTGGATCGGCGACCCGATCGCCCTCTACGAGTCCGCGCCCGAAGGTATTTGGCACGACGACCGCACGGTGCTCGTGGGCGACGCCGCGCACCCCCTCTCGGCGACCGGTTTCGGCGCCACCCTGGCCATCGAGGATGGGATCGTCCTTGCCCGCTGCATCCGCGACGCCGATTCACTCGCCGCAGCACTGACGACCTTTACCGACACCAGGCGGCCGGTCGCCCGCGCGTGCTTTCGGCCGGCGCAGGGGCGGCTGACGACGATTGCCGCGGACCAGCTCGAGCTCCGACGGGCAACCGACCGACCGGTCGGTTGCGTGTCACATTCCCTCACCCGCCCCGCGTGACCCGCGATGCCCGCCGGCGCGGCCCGATGTAAGTGAACCCGGTGCCGCGCACCCACCAGTCGCCGGTCGCGCGACGTTCGGCGCGCGTGGTGAAGCGGTAGTCGTAGCACACGGCGCGCACCCACACCGGCGGGTCGTCCGGGAAGGGGTTGGTGCGCAGCAGTTTCAGGGTGTCCTGGTCGCCGGCGAGGAGGCGGTCCAGCAGCGTCGGCAGCCACCCGCGGGCGTACGTCGACGAGATCGCCGCGAACCACATCAGCCAGTCCAGCCGCAGATGATACGGCGCAAACTGGCGCGGCTTCCGCGCCGGATCGCCCGGTTTGCCCTTGAATTCGTATTCTCGCCAACCGGATTCGCCGTGCGGGTCGGCAGTGCCCTCGAGCACGATTTCCGAGCGCGCGCGGGTCACGTGGCCGAACGCGCCATAGGTGTTGACGAGGTGGAGGCGGTCGAAGCTCGCATTCATCGCCTGGTGCGACGAGATCAGGTTGCGCACCGGGCGATAGCTCAGCACCGCGACGAGCGCGAACAGCAGCATCGTCAGGACCGTGAACCACGTCGGTGCCGTCATCGTGGGCGGTTCGACCGGGAGGACCGCCGCCCACCACGAGCCGTCGATCACCGAGCAGGCGAGCACGATCGTGATCCAGTTGAGCCAGGCGAAGTTTCCGCTCAGGCACAGCCAGAGTTGGGTGAGAATCATCAGCGCCGCGGCGATGCTCGCCACCGGTTGCGGCAGGAACAGCGCGAACGGCACCCCGAGTTGCACGACATGATTGCCTGCGGCCTCCACCCGATGCAGCGGTTTCGGCAGGTGATGGAAGTACCAGCTGAAGGGGTTCGGCATCGGCTGGGTCTCGTGGTGGTAGTAGAGGCACGTCAGGCTGCGCCAGCATGGGTCGCCGCGCATCTTGATCAACCCGGCGCCGAACTCCACCCGGAACAACACCCAGCGCAACAACCACAGCGTCAGCACCGGTGGCTCGACGGTCGCGGGTCCGAGAAAAATGGCCAGGAATCCGGTCTCGAGCAGCAGGGACTCCCACCCGAAGCTGTACCAGATCTGCCCGACGTTGACGATCGACAGGTACAACAGCCACAGCAGCGCCCAGACGGCCATGCACGCCGTGAGCGGCAATCGGTCCCCGGCGCCGAGCAGCATCGCCAACGCGATCGCCGCGCCCGTCCACGCGACGACGGCGAACAGGCGGTCGGAGTAGCGCACGTGAAACAGTGACGGCGACTCCCGCACCGAATGAGACGCGAGGAATCGCGGGATCGGGGTGAGGCCGTCGCGGCCGAGCAGGCCGCGGAACTGGCGGCCCGCGGCCACGAACGCCACCAGGTAGATCAGCGCGAGGCCATGCTGGAACACCCAACGGGAGTTCCAGTAGCCGGGATCGGTGAACCAGTCCACGCGATCAGCTCCTCGGTCGGGAGCCTACCGCGCGGTCGCTGCCGAATCAGTCCGTCGGGAAACCGTCCGCGACCACCGCGGCGAGTTCGAGCAGCGCGTCGTGGGTGGGTTCGGCGACGAGGTCGAGGTCGATCTCCGCGCCCTCGGCGAGGTGCTCGTCGAAGGGAACGACGGCGACCGCGCGGGTCCGCTGGGCGAACACTCGCCGCAACTGGTCGAGGTCGACGGTCGACGCACCGGGCCGCGATGAGTTCACCACCACGACCGTGCGCGCCACCAGGTCGGCGTGGCCGTGGTGCTCGAGCCAGTCGAGGGTCGCCGACGCGCTGCGGGCACCGTCGATTGCCGGCGACGTGACGAGCACAAGGGTGTCGGCGAGGTCGAGCACGCCGGCCATCGCGGAGTGCAGCAGTCCGGTTCCGCAGTCGGTGAGGATGATGTTGTAGTACGACCGCAGGATCTCGACCGCGCCGCGGTAGTCAGTCTCGCTGAACGCCTCCGACACCGCCGGGTCCTGTTCACTGGCGAGCACCTCGAGCCGGCTCGGCGCCTGGGAGGTGTGCGCTCGCACATCGGAGTAGCGCCGGACGTCGGGGTCGTCGAGCAGCGTGCGCACGGTCGAGCGGGTCTGTCTGGGAACCCGATGGGCCAGGGTGCCGAGGTCCGGGTTGGCGTCGATCGCGATCACCCGGTCACCGCGCGCCGAGGCGAACGTCGAGCCCAGGCCGACGGTCGTGGTGGTCTTCCCGACGCCGCCCTTGAGCGAGAGGACCGCGATTCGGTAGTCGCCTCGGACGGGTTGGTTCACTCGGTCCACCAGCGCGCGATGAGCGAGGTCGGCACGGGATTCGCCGGGGTTGATGCGGCCGCGGGTTGCCTGGTACACGGCTCGGCGCCAGCCACTGCGTGGCGGTCGCTTCGCGCGCCGCAGGAGGCCGAGGTCGTCGATCGACGAGCGGGCGGGTGCAGGCTCAGCGGCGTGGCGACCTGCCGGTGGTTCGGCCTCGGCCGCTGCGGCGTCCTCCTGGAACGGCATCCGCACGACCTTGCCGTCCCCGGTGATGTCGGTCGGTGCCGGACGCCGTTTCGGCTGGTCGTCGAGCTGCGCGTCGTGCAGCCACGGTGGCAGCGACGGATCGTGTGCGGTGCTGGTCAACGGTCCCCCCGGCGCGATTGTAGGCGGCTCACCCCCGCGAGCCTTCAGCTATTGTGCAGCAAGCGAGTTGCCCGGGCCAACTCTGCCGTCCCGCGACGCCGAATGGCTGGGCCGCCGACACGCCGGCGGATGCGGCATGCGGTCGTGCTCACCGCCGCGCATCCCTCGACCGCAGCCTTGACGCCTGCGAGAGGATGCACGCGGAGGAGGTGCGATGCCGCGGGTGCACACCGGCGAGTCGGTCCTGGCGCGGGGCGCGCGGATCATCGAGTCCTTCGGGCACGACGAGCGGACGCTCACGGTCACGGAGATCGCCCGCCGCAGCGGCCTGCACGTCGCGACCGCGTCACGGTTGATCGAGGAACTCGTCGGGGTGGGCTGGCTCGAGCGCGACGGCCGCCGGGTGGGGATTGGCGTGCGGCTGTGGGAGGTGGCGTCACGGGCGTCGCCGGCGGTGGGCCTGCGCGAGGCGGCGATGCCGTTCATGGAGGATCTGCACGCCGTCGTCGGGCAGCACACCCAACTCGCGGTCCGGGAGGGCACCGAGGTCCTGTTCCTCGAGCGGCTGAGCACACCGGGTGCCGCGATCAACTACACCGGGATCGCCGGGCGGTTGCCGCTGCACGCGTCGTCGTCGGGCCTGGTGCTGCTCGCGCACGCGCCCACGGAGGTGCAGGACGCGGTGCTCGCCGCCCCGATGGAGGTGTTCACCGACAAGACGATTCGCACGCCCCGCCAGTTGCGCACGGCGCTGGCGCAGGTTCGCCACCAGGGCTATGCGCTGTGCGCGGGTCACATCTTTCCGGAGACCACCGGCGTTGCGGTGCCGGTCCGGCGCGGCAACGTCGTTGTGGCGGCACTGGCACTGATCGTGCCGAACGACGACAAGGCGTACCTGCAGATCCCGGTGCTGCAGGCGACCGCGCGCGGGATTTCACGTGTGATCGGGGGGTCCGTCGCGCCGCCTGCGTGACCTGCTCCACAATTACTCTCTCAATGATTGAGAGACGGCTGGCGTTCGGTTGCGGGTGGAACCGATCCTTGATCTCAGCACCGCGTGATCAAGGAGTTCCCCGATGCCAGACGATTCCACCCTGCGGATCATCTCGAAAGACACCGTCGCACAAGGGGTTGTGGCGCTCACCCTCGCGCATCCCGAGGGTCGGCGACTGCCCGACTGGGCACCCGGTGCGCACATCGACCTGATGCTGCCCACCGGGATCACCCGGCAGTATTCGCTGTGCGGCGACCGGTGGGACGCCTACACCTACCGCGTGGCCGTGCTGCGGGAGGCCGACGGTCGGGGTGGTTCGGCGTACGTCCACGACCAGCTGCAGGTGGGCGATCTCGTCGGCGTGGGCGGGCCCCGCAGCAACTTCCCGATGGTCCCCGCGCCGACGTACCTCTTCGTCGCGGGCGGAATCGGGATCACCCCGATGCTGCCGATGATCGCCCAAGCCGACCTGATGGGAATCGACTGGACACTGCTCTACTGCGGCCGAAGCCGTTCCACCATGGCGTTCTCGACGACCTGGCGAACTACGGCGAGCGCGTGGTGGTGGTCGCTCGCAACGAGGGTGCGACGCTGGATCTGCCGACCCGGATGGCCGCCGCGGAGAGTGTCTGCGCCAAGGTGTACGTCTGTGGCCCGCAACGACTGCTCGGTGCCGTCGAGGCCGAGTGCGCCACATGGCCGCTCGGGCGGATGCGCACGGAACGGTTCGTCCCGCGTGAGCAGTCCGCCCCGGTGCGCAGCGATGCGTTCGAGGTCGAGCTGGCGCGCACCGGCATCACGGTCACGGTACCGCCGCGGACCAGCGTCCTCGACGCGGTCGTGGCCGCAGGTGTCACGGTCCTGTCGTCGTGCCGCGAGGGCACTTGCGGGACATGCGAAACCACCGTCCTCGCCGGTGCGCCCGACCACCGCGACTCCATCCTCGACGATGCCGAGCAGGACGCGCAGGACTGCATGTATCCGTGCGTGTCGCGTTCCTGCACCGACCGACTCGTCCTCGATCTCTGAAAGGCAATCAGCCATGACCACATTCGCCCCCAGCCTTCCAGTCAGCGACGTCGACCCGTTCGCTCTCGACATCCTCGCCGACCCGCGACCGTTCCAGGCCGAACTCCGCGACGCCGGATCGGTCGTGTACCTCGAACGCTACGACGTGTTCGCGATGGGCCGCTACGACGAGGTCCACGCCGCACTCACCGACTGGCAGAGCTTCGAGTCCGGCTCGGGTGTCGGGTTGAGCAACTTCCGCCACGAGAAGCCGTGGCGTCCACCGAGTCTGCTCCTCGAGGCGGACCCGCCGGAGCACGACGCGCCCCGCGCCGTGCTCAGCAAGATTCTCGGCCCGCGCGCCCTGCAGCAGCTGCGGGCGGACTGGATCGCCGACGCCGACGCGCTCGTCGAGCAGGTGCTGGGTGAGCGCATCGAATTCGACGCCGTCACCCACCTCGCCGCCGCCTTCCCGCTGCGGGTGTTCCCGGACGCGGTGGGAATCGGGCAGCCGGGCCGGGAGAACCTGCTGCCCTACGGCGACCTCGCGTTCAACTCGTTCGGACCGAGCAACGAGCTGGTCGCCAGGGCGGGCGCCCGAGCAGCCGAGCTGTCCGCCTGGGTGGCCGCGCAGTGCACTCGGGACAGGCTCTCGGACAGCGGATTCGGCGCGCAGATCTGGGCCGCCGCAGACCGTGGCGACATCACTTATGAGCAGGCGCCGCTGATCGTGCGGTCGCTGCTCACCGCCGGGGTCGACACCACGGTGAACGGGCTGTCCGCGGTGCTGTACGCGTTCGCCACCCACCCCGACGCGTGGGCGCGGGTGCGTGCCAACCCCGCGCTCGCCCGGACCGCCTTCGACGAGGCGGTGCGCTGGGAGTCGCCGGTGCAGACCTTCTTCCGGACGGCTACCCGCGACATCGAGATCGGCGGCACGGTGATCCCGGCGGGCCGCAAGATCCTCATGTTCCTCGGCGCCGCGAACCGCGACCCGCGGCGCTGGGAGAACCCGGACGCATTCGACCTGAGCCGCAATCCCTCCGGACACGTCGGCTACGGGATAGGCATCCACCAGTGTGTCGGCCAGCACGTCGCCCGCCTCGAATCCGAGGCCCTGCTCACGGCCCTGGCCGGTCGGGTCGAGACGATCGAGATCGCCGGCCCGGTGCGGCGGCATCTGAACAACACCCTGCGTTCCTGGGAATCGGTGCCGATCAGGGTTCGACTCGGCTGACTCTCCCACGCCTGCTCTGTTTCGTCATGCCGCAGCGCGCCTGTGCTGTCGTGCCTCCCTCCATCCGAAAGTGGTTGTCCATGACCGATCTTCGTCAGCGTATCGACGCCTCGCCGATGACGCGATATCAGTGGTTCGCGGTCGCGATCTGTGTGGCCCTCAACGTCCTCGACGGGTTCGACGTGCTGGTGATGGCGTTCACCGGCCAGTCGGTCTCCAAGGAATGGGCGCTGTCGGGCGCCGCGCTGGGACTGTTGTTGTCGGCCGGCCTGTTCGGCATGGCCGCCGGGTCGCTGCTGCTCGCGCCGTGGGCGGACACCATCGGGCGACGCCGGATGATCCTGCTGTGCCTGTGCATCTCCTCGGTCGGGATGTTGGCGTCGGCGTTCAGTCAAAACGCCACCCAACTCGGACTGCTGCGGACGCTGACCGGCGTCGGCATCGGCGGCATACTCGCCTCGAGCAACGTCATCGCCAGTGAATACGCCAACGCCCGCTGGCGTGGCCTGGCGGTGAGCCTGAACTCCACCGGCTACGCCGTCGGTGCCACTCTTGGTGGCCTGGTCGCGGTGCTGCTGCAGTCGTCGTATGGCTGGCGGTCGGTGTTCCTGTTCGGCGGTGCGTGCACGGTGGCGCTGATCCCGCTGGTGTACTGGCGCCTGCCCGAGTCGCTGGACTTCCTCCTGGCCCGCCGACCGGCCGACGCATTGGCGCGGATCAACGCCTTCGCCGTGAGCGCCGGGCAACAACCCCTCACCGCGCTGCCTGTGGCGGCAGTGGACCGCGGTCGGCGGGGCGGAAAGGTGGGCGCGCTTGTCGCCGGCCCGCAGCGCCGCTCGACGCTGCTGGTGTGGGCGGCGTTCTTCCTCACCATGTTCGCGTTCTATCTCGTAACGAGCTGGACCCCGAAGCTGCTGGTCGAGGCGGGGCTGTCGGCGAATCAGGGCATCACCGGCGGCACGCTGCTCAACCTCGGCGGCATCTTCGGCACCGCGCTGCTCGGCGTGCTGTCGGCGCGGTTCGCGCTGATCAGGGTTCTGGCGGCGTACATGGTGGTCGCGGGCGTGCTGCTGGTGGTGTTCGTGCCGGCGACGACGACGATCGTGGTGGCATTCGCGATCGGCGCGCTGATCGGGGTGTTCATCAACGGCTGCATTGTCGGTCTGTACGCGCTGACCCCGACCGTGTATCCCTCGGCGATTCGCGCGACCGGTGTCGGCTGGGCGATCGGCGTCGGCCGCATCGGCGCGATCACCTCGCCGATCGCCGCAGGCGCCCTGCTCGACCGCGGCTGGTCGCCCGGCCAGCTCTACATGGCGGTCGCGGTCGCGTTGGTCCTCGCCGCGGGTGTCGTCCTCTCGGTGCGTGCCCGCTCGGCGACGACCCACGACGCCGTGGGCGTGGATCGCTCGGCTCCCGTGCGGTAAGTGTGTGGTGGCGTACTGCACGCCACCCTCAACCGATCTGGACCTCGTAATGGTCGGGCCGCAGCCGGAAGGGACTCCCGCGCCGCAGTTGTGCATGAGAACACCGTTGTGCATGGGGAGAACAGCTGCGAGAACGACGACGGCCGCGACTCCAGTGGAGTCGCGGCCGTCGCGCTGCGGTCGGGCTCAGGTCAGCCGAGCGCCTTGGATTTCAGGGCGTCGAACTCGCCCTGGGTGATCGTGCCGGAGTCCAGCAGTGCCTTGGCATCGGCGATCTGGTCGGCGGGCGACTTTCCGGCGACGCTCTGAATGTAGGCGTCCGCGTCCGCCTTCGCGGCCTGTTGCGCGTCGATCGTGCGCCGCGACATCCCGCTGCCGCGCGCGATCAGGTACACCAGGGCGGTCAACCACGGGAAGATGAACAGGAACACAATCCAGACCGCCTTCCACCACCCCGACAGCTTGTGGTCACGGAACAGGTCCGTGAGGATCATAAACAGGAGCATCAGGTACGCCACGAAGGCGAAGATCACCAGCGTGTACCAGATGAAGTCCCAGAACGAATCCCACATTGCGTTGCTGCTCCGTCTCTCGGCGACTAGTTCGGCAGAATCGTCTCATACCGATTGGTCGCACGGGCGACGGGAGCCGCTGTCTCGAGGAATGTGTCGCGGCTCACCGTCCGGGGGCGCGTGGAACTCCTACTTGCTGGCGCGGTTCACCGCGGACACGACCGCGCGCAACGACGCCGTGGTGATCGACGGCGCGATACCGACGCCCCAGACGACCGTGTTGCCGATCGCGCACTCGACGTACGCAGCGGCCTGCGCGTCGGCGCCGGACGTCATCGCGTGCTCGGAGTAGTCGAGTACCCGCACGTCGACGTCGATGCCGCCCAGTGCGTCGACGAACGCGTCGAGCGGGCCGTCGCCGGTGCCGGTGATCGTCCGCTCGGCGCCGTCGATCTTCACCACGGCCTCGATCTCGTCGGTGCCGCCGTCGATCTCGGATGCGGTGACCTTCTGCCGCATCCGTTCCAACGGCGTGATCGGGTTCAGGTACTCCTCGGAGAAGACTTCCCACATCGCCTTCGGGCTGACCTCGCCGCCCTCGCCGTCGGTCAGCTTCTGGATCGCCTGGGAGAACTCGATCTGCAGCCGGCGCGGCAGGTTCAGGCCGTGATCGGTCTTCATGATGTAGGCGACGCCGCCCTTGCCGGACTGCGAGTTGACGCGGATGACGGCCTCGTAGGTGCGGCCCACGTCCTTCGGGTCGATGGGCAGGTAGGGCACCTGCCAGAGCATGTTGTCGACGTCGGTGTCCGCGTCGTCGGCGTCGAACTTCATGACGTCGAAGCCCTTGTTGATCGCGTCCTGGTGGCTGCCGGAGAACGCGGTGTATACCAGGTCGCCGCCGTAGGGGTGGCGCTCGTGTACCGGCAGTTGGTTGCAGTACTCGACCGTGCGCCGGATCTCGTCGATGTTCGAGAAGTCGATCTGCGGGTCCACGCCCCGGGAGAACATGTTCATTCCCAGCGTCACCAGGCAGACGTTGCCGGTGCGCTCGCCGTTGCCGAACAGGCAGCCCTCGATCCGGTCCGCCCCGGCCATGAAGCCCAACTCGGATGCCGCCACGGCGGTTCCGCGGTCGTTGTGCGGATGCAGCGAGAGCACAATCGAGTCGCGCCGGTTCAGGTTGCGGCTCATCCACTCGATCGAGTCGGCGTACACGTTCGGCGTCGCCATCTCGACGGTCGCGGGCAGGTTGAGGATGATCGGCCGCTCGGGTGTCGGGTCGATGATGTCGACCACGGCGTCGCAGATCTCCTTGGCGAAGGACAACTCGGTGCCCGTGTAGGACTCCGGCGAGTACTGGTAGCGCCACTTGGTGTCGGGGAACTTCTTCTCTTCGTCGAGGCACTTCAGCGCCGCCTCGGTGGCGATCTTCTTGATCACGTCCTTGTCGGCCCTGAACACGACGCGGCGCTGCAGGATCGAGGTGGAGTTGTAGAAGTGCACGATCACCTTCGAGGCGCCCTCGCAGGCGACGAAGGTCCGCTCGATCAGTTCGGGACGGCACTGGGTGAGCACCTGGATGGTGACGTCGTCGGGGATGGCCCCGTCCTCGATGATCTCGCGTACGAAGTCGAAGTCGGTCTGACTTGCCGACGGGAAGCCGACTTCGATCTCCTTGTAGCCCATGCGGACCAGCAGGTCGAACATCCGCCGCTTGCGGGCGGGGCTCATCGGGTCGATCAGCGCCTGGTTGCCGTCGCGCAGATCCACCGCACACCAACCGGGTGCCCGGTCGATGACTGTGTCGGGCCAGGTGCGGTCGGTGACGGCGACGTCCTCGACCTCGTCGGCGAACGACCGGTAGCGGAAGGTCGGCATGGAGGAGTTGCGCTGCGGATTCCACGCGGGCTGGCCTGCCGGCGCGGGCCGAGACGGCGGGGCGATGGTGCGGGATCCGGAAGTGAAGGCGTCAGCGGGGGACATTTTCGATTCTCCGAGGAAGAAGGGCGGACCAACGGGTCCTGTCGGGATCGACCGGCGCGGTGCTGAGAACAGCGAAAGGGCCCGCGACGGGAAGCCGGTCTGGATCAGACCCCGTCGCGGCTACCAAGAAGGAGAGCCCGCTGCATGAGGGGCACTTTACACGCGAGACGTTTGCGAGGCTAATTCCCCCGGTCAGCAGGTAGACAGGGCATATGAGGCAGTGCACATGAGACGCTGGCGATGACCGATCGCACCCGGGGAGACCCTGCGCCGACTCGGTCTGCTGAGAAGCCGCGGCAGTACCCGAGCAAGCCGCCGGTCGGGTTTCTCGACTGGTTCATGCTGGTGCTCGCGATCGTGTCCACCGGCTACCTGGTGTGGATCACGTTCTTCGACGTGCCCGAACAGACCGTGCAGTGGATCTACCGGATCGACTACGTCGTGTGCGGGATTTTCGCTGTCGAGTTTCTGTGGCGCTGGAGCCGCGCCGGCTGGAACTGGAAGTTCCCGGTCGTCTACTGGTACGAGGTGCTCGGGATGATCCCGGCCGCGACCCCGTGGCTGCGCGGGCTGCGGCTGTTCCGCGTGGTTGTGATCTTCGCCCGGCTCGGTCGTGCCGCCGACCGGGCGATCGGTGACCAGGTCACCAACGCGATCTTCGGCCGGTTGATCGGCGTGATCGTGGAGACGGTGAAACGCCCGGTGACGATCGCGGTGCTCGACGAGGTCGCCGACGTGCTGCGCACCGGGCACTACACGCGCAACGTCGCGGCCGCGCTCGAGGAGAACCAGGCCGAACTCGACGAGATGATCCTGCAGATGATCCGCGACGACCCGGCCGCGGGCCGGCTGAAGTTCATGCCGTTTCACGACGACGTCGTCCGCCTGGTCGCGGACACGGTGTTCCGGATCGTGTTCCGCGTGCTCGCCGACCCGCGCACCGACGAACTGGTGTCGGACCTGCTCCGCGAGAACATCGACCAGATCCGCGTGGCGGTCAAGGGAAAATACGCCGAGCAGGGGCCGATCTCGCCGCTGGAAACCACTGGGTTCCTCACCCGCGACGAGATCGAACGTCTGCGTTAGATCGAACCGCGACGTTAGATCGAACCGCGGCGCTGATCCCGCGGCACACCACCGTCTGCACCAGCGGGACCCCGGGCCGGTAGGCGAGGTGGAGGTAGGTCGGGGCGTCGAGGACCACGAAGTCGGCGCGCCTGCCTGCCGAGAGGGCGCCGACGTCGTCGCGGCGCAGCGCCGCCGCGCCACCGGCCGTCGCCGACCACAGCGCCTCGGCAGGGGTGAAGCGCATGTCCCGCACGGCTAACGCAATGCAGAACGACATGCTCGTGGTGTACGAACTGCCCGGGTTGCAGTCGGTCGCGAGTGCCGCCGTGACGCCGGCGTCGAGCAGTCGCCGCGCGTCCGGCCACGCCGCCCGGGTGGAGAATTCGGCGCCGGGCAGCATCGTCGCGACCGTGGTGTCGGCTGCGCTCGCGAGCGCGTCGATGTCGTCGTCGGTCGCGTAGGTGCAGTGGTCGACGGAGGCCGCCTGCAGTGTCACGCCGAGGCGGATCCCGTCGCTGGGGCCGAGTTGGCCGGCGTGCAGGCGCGGGGTGAGACCCGCGGCGATGCCGGCTTCGAGAATGGTTCGGGTTTCGTCGAGGTCGAACGCGCCGCGATCGCAGAAGACGTCGATCCACCGGGCGTGCGGGGCGCAGGCGGCGAGCATCGGACCGGCGACGAGGTTGACATAGGCGTCGCGGTCGTTGCGGTACTCCGGCGGCACTACGTGGGCACCGAGAAACGTGGCTTCGTCGGTGAATGTGCCGGCGACCTGCAACGATCGTTGCTCGTCGGGGACCGTGAGGCCGTAGCCGCTCTTGGTCTCGAAGGTTGTGACGCCGCCATCGCGCAGTTCGGTGGCGAGGCGGGTGAGGTTGGCGGTGAGGGTCGCGTTGTCGGCGTGGCGGGTTTCGGTGACGGTGGTGGCGATACCGCCGCCGTCGTAGGGTCGCCCGCTCATCCGGGCCGCGAACTCGGCCGAGCGGTCGCCGGCGAACACGAGGTGGGCGTGACTGTCGACGAAGCCGGGGATAACCGCGGCGCCGTCGCAACCGACCCGGTGATCTGCGGCGGGGGCCTTGTGGCGCGGCCCGGTCCAGGCGATGCGGTCGTCGTCGACGAGAATCGCGGCGTCGGTCAGCAGACCCAGGGGCGTGCCGTCGCCGACCGTCGGGTCGTTGGTGACCAGTTCGCCGATCTCGGTGTAGAGGGTGCTCATCCCGGCTCCATCAGGGTCGCGATCGCTTTGTTCAGCTCGGCGGCGGGGTCGGTGACGACGAGGTGGACGCGGTCGCGGACGATCGGCCGGCCGTCGACGATCACGTCGGTGACGTCGGCGGAGTTGGCCGCAAACACGACGTTCTCGACCGTCGCGCCGCCGCCTGCGGTGCGTACCGAATCGAGGTCGACGGCGACGAGGTCGGCACGTTGTCCGATTGCGAGGGAGCCCGCGTCGGCCCAGCCGAGGGCGTTGTGGCCGCCCGTTGTGGCCGCAGCGAGCAGTCGATCGGAGGGGATTAGGCCGCGTTCGCGGCGCGCGAGTCGTTCGTCGAGTTCGACCGCCCGGGCCTCCTCGAACAGGTCGATCACGGCATGGCTGTCGGTGCCGAGGCTGAACGACCCCGGGTTGGCGATCAGCGCGGCGGCGGGGGCGATCCCGTCGCCGAGGTCGCGCTCGGTGGTGGGGCACAGGCAGGCGCCGGTCTGCGAGTGGGCGAGGTCGGCAAGGTCGGCGTCGGTCAGGTGGGTCGCGTGGACGACTGTGGTGCGCGGGCCGAGGACGCCGTGGTCGCGCAGCAGGGCGATGGGCGTGCACCCGTGCACGGACAGGCAGTCCTGCACCTCGGCGGTCTGTTCGCAGGCATGCACGTGCAACGGTGCATCGTGTTGTTCGGCCCAGTCGACGACGGTGCGCATCTGGTGGAAAGGCACCGCGCGCACCGAATGGATTGCCGCGCCGATGTGTACGTCGTCGCGGCTCTTCGGGAGCGCGTGTGCGCGCTCGGCCCAGTCTGCGGCGGTGCCGTCGCCGAACCGGAGCTGGGTACCGGCTAGCGGCGCGCCGTCGAGGCCGGCGCTCAGGTAGCAGGTGTCGAGCAGGGTCAGCCGAATCCCGACCGCGCGTGCCGCGTCGATCAGGGCGTGCGCCATCGCGTTCGGGTCCGCGTAGCGTCGGCCGTCGGCGTCGTGGTGCAAATAGTGGAACTCGCCGACGGTGGTGATACCGGCCAGGGCCATTTCGGCATAGACGGCACGGGCCAGGGTGCGGTACGAGTCCGGGTTCAGGCTGGCCGCGGTTGCATACATCAGGTCCCGCCAGGTCCAGAACGAACCGCGGCCCCGCTGGGTGCGCGCGCGCAGCGCGCGGTGGAACGCGTGTGAGTGGGCGTTGGCGAGTCCCGGGAGTACCAGCCCGTGAAGCCGATTCGCATTCGGTGGAGCTGTCGGGCCGGGTGTGATGGCGCTGATGCGGCGATCGGTGACCTCGATCGTGACGGCGTCGGCGACCGTATCAGCGACCCAGGCGTGCTCGCACCACCAGAGTTCGGCCGTCATCGCAGGAGACACAACAGCTCGACCGTCAACGTTGCTCCTGCATCGGGATTCGGATGCCGCGCTGTGCGGCTACCTCGGCCGCGTGGGTGTACCCTGCGTCGACGTGGCGGATCACGCCGGTGCCGGGGTCGTTGGTGAGTACGCGCTCGATCTTGCGGGCGGCGAGTTCGGTGCCGTCGGCGACGGTGACCTGCCCGGCGTGGATGGACCGACCCATGCCGACCCCACCGCCGTGGTGGATGGACACCCAGGTCGCGCCGGATGCGGTGTTGAGCAGGGCGTTGAGCAGGGGCCAGTCGGCGATAGCGTCCGAGCCGTCGAGCATCGCCTCGGTTTCGCGGTACGGCGATGCCACCGACCCGGAATCGAGATGGTCGCGGCCGATGACGATCGGGGCCTTCAGTTCCCCGGCGGCGACCATCTCGTTGAACCGCAGTCCGGCGCGGTGTCGTTCGCCGTAGCCGAGCCAGCAGATACGTGCCGGCAGGCCCTGGAACGCAACCTTCTCGGCGGCGATCTCGATCCAGCGGCGCAGGTGGGTGTCGTCCCGGAACAGGTCGAGGACCGCGCGGTCGGTGGCGGCGATGTCGGCGGGGTCGCCGGACAGCGCCGCCCAGCGGAACGGCCCCTTTCCCTCCTCGAACATGGGCCGGATGTAGGCGGGCACGAATCCGGGAAACGCGAAAGCGCGGTCGTAGCCGCCGGATCGGGCCTCGTCGCGGATCGAGTTGCCGTAGTCGAACACCTCCGCGCCCCGGTCGAGGAATCCGACCATGGCCTCGACGTGACGCGCCATGGACTCGCGGGCACGATTCGTGAATGAAACCGGATCGCGCTGGGCTGCGTCCTTCATATCGACGAATTCGATCCCGAGCGGAAGGTAGGTGAGCGGGTCGTGGGCGGAGGTCTGGTCGGTGACGATGTCGACCGGCGCATCGCGGCGCAGAAACTCGGGGACGAGTTCGGCGGCGTTGCCGACCAGCCCGATGGACAAGGGGCGCTTCGTGTCTCGGGCCTCGACGGCGAGGGTGAGTGCTTCGTCGAGGTCGGTGGCCCGGGCGTCGAGGTAGCGGTGTTCGATGCGTCGTTCGACCCGGGAGGGGTCGCAGTCGATGCAGATTGCGATGCCACCGTTCATCGTGACGGCGAGCGGTTGCGCGCCGCCCATTCCGCCGAGTCCTGCGGTGAGGGTGATGGTGCCGGCGAGGGTGCCGCCGCTGTGCCCATGCCGACCAGAGGCCGCGAGCTTGCGGGCGATCGCGCCGAACGTCTCGTACGTGCCCTGCAGGATGCCCTGGGTGCCGATGTAGATCCACGATCCAGCGGTCATCTGCCCGTACATGGTGAGGCCCTTGGCCTCGAGCGCCCGGAACTGCTCCCAGTTCGCCCAGTCGCCGACCAGGTTCGAGTTCGCGATCAGCACCCGCGGTGCCCACTCGTTGGTCCGGAACACGCCGACCGGCTTGCCGGACTGGACCAGCATCGTCTCGTCGTCGGCGAGGTCTCGCAGGGTGGCGACGAGCGCATCGAACGACGGCCAGTTTCGGGCCGCCCGTCCGGTACCGCCGTAGACGACGAGATCCTCGGGGTGCTCGGCAACCTCGGGGTCGAGGTTGTTCATGAGCATCCGCAGGGCAGCCTCCTGCGGCCAACCCCTGCACGAGATTTCGGGACCGCGGGGCGCGCGGACCAGGCGGGCGCCGGAGTCGGTGGTCGTCATCGCGTGGCCTCCGATGTGTGCGGCGTCGGGGTACTCCGCAACGCCGGGGTCTTTGTAGCGTGTTGTACAGACAGCCGCGGCGCAAGCCTCGATTCCCGCCGGAGGCAGGATGGATCTTTCCGAGCGTGCTGGGGGTCGGCGACGGCTCGACGGCGGTGCGATGGAATTGGCCACGGCGGCAACGTGAACCACCGTACTGGCGGGTGGTCGTAGCATGCCGGCCACGGAGATCATCGAGGCGGAGCGGTTGGCCGAGTGGTCGCGCCTGGCGGTGGACAGTCTCGGCGATCAGGACCTGATCGGCGGGATCGACGCAGTGCTGCAGGCGGTCAACGTCCTCGACGGGTTGGCCTCGCGGATGTTGGTCGAGGCAGACAATCGTGGGCTGGCGCGAGCGTTGGGGTACCCGTCCACCGCGGCCTGGCTGTCGGGGTCCGGGCACGTGGACGCGGGGGTCGCGCGGCGACGGGTGGAGACCGCGGTGGCGCTTTCCGACCTGCCGGAGGTCGCGGAGCGGTTCCACTCGGGCGACATCTCCGCCGCCCATGCGGAGGCGGTGGTGAGCGCACTGGCGTCGATCGACGAGGCGTGCCCGAACCTGCCCGACGCGGGGCGGGAGGTGGTGGCGGAGAAACTCGTCGAGATGGCCGGGGCCGCGACGCCGAGGCAGGTGCGCGAACTTGGGCAGGACATGCTGCTGAGCTTGCAGCCGGACACGGAGGCCGCGGGCGAGGACGTCACCCGCAACAAGCTCGACTACACGGTCGGTCGGGACGGGCGTGGCCGTATCACCGGCAACGTCGACGTCCTGACGTTGGAGAAGTTGCGGTCCGCGGTCGAACCGCTCGCGGTGCCGCGGCCGAGTCCGGACGGGAGCGCGGATCAGCGCAGCGCGAGCCAGCGCCGCGCGGACGGGTTCGCCGACATGCTCGACGGGTACCACGGCCGCGGGGAGGCGACTGGGACCGCGAAACCGCAGGTGACGTTGCTGGCCGAGGCGCGCGATCTGGCCGGGAGGGGCCGCTTCGTCCACTCGCTCGACGACCCGCAGGACGAGACGCCCACGAAGGACCAGTACCGGGAGCTGTTCGACACCGAGTGGCCGTTCCACCTCGCGTGGACGGGCTCGGTGTCACGGCAGATCGCGCGCATGCTCGCCTGTGACTGTGACGTCACCGTGGTCCTGCTCGACGACGATCGCATCCCGTTGGACGTGGGTCGGACGGAGCGGTTGGTGACGAAGAGGATTCGCACTGCACTGAATGTGCGCGACGGTGGTTGCGCGATGCCCAATTGCGGACGTCCGGCGCAGTGGTGCGACGCGCACCATATCGTGGAGTGGATCGACGGGGGTCCGACCAGCCTGCGCAACCTCTGCTTGTTGTGTCGACATCACCATCGCATGCTGCACCAGAACGGATGGGAGGTGAAGACCGGCGACGACGGATATCCCTGGTTCACCCCGCCGGCGTCGATCGACCCCGACCGAAGACCCATGCCCGCGCACGGACGCTCACCGTGAGTGATCGCGAAGGGGTTATGGACGTCGGACTCCGTAGGGTGATCCTGCGGAGCCGGACCCGCTTGCGCACGCCTTGGCATGGCGGTGGTATTCCGTCGTGCGTGCTTCAATACGCGCGGGTGTCTTCGAACCGTACGCGCACGTGAGCACCGGCTCGGAGGGAGACCGCATGCACGCGCAGGGACCGGTGGTCGTGGGTGTCGGTCCGGTGACGTTCGAGAACGTCGTCGCCGTGGCGCGCGGGGGTTTGCCGGTGGCGATTGCCCCGGAGGCTCTGGCTGCGATGGCGGCGAGCCGTGCGCGCATCGAGGCGCTCGCCGCGCACTCGGTGCCCGTATACGGTGTGTCCACCGGGTTCGGCGCTCTGGCCACCCGGCACATTCCCCCTGAGCGTCGAACTCAGCTGCAACGAAGCCTGATCCGTTCGCACGCGGCCGGGTCCGGCTCGGAGGTCGAGACCGAGGTCGTGCGGGCGATGATGCTGCTACGCCTGTCCACGCTCGCGACCGGCCGTACCGGGATCCGTCCCGAGGTGGCCGAGGTGTACGCCGGGATGCTCACCGCCGGTCTGACGCCCCAGGTGTTCGAGTACGGCAGCCTGGGTTGCTCGGGAGACCTCGCGCCGCTCGCACACGTCGCGCTCGCTGCGATCGGAGAGGGGCAGGTGCGCTGTTCCGACGGTGTGCTGCGTCCCGCCGCGTCCGCACTCGTGGGCGCGGGCCTCGCTCCCGTCGAGTTGGCGGAGAAGGAAGGACTGGCGCTCATCAACGGCACCGACGGGATGCTCGGCCAGCTCGTCCTCGCGATTGCGGACCTCGACGGGCTGCTGCGGCTGGCGGACCTCGCGGCGGCCTTGAGCGTCGAGGGCCTGCTCGGCACCGACCGGGTGTTCGCGGCCGACCTGCAGGCGTTGCGGCCACACCCCGGTCAGGCCGCGGCCGCGGCGAACATGCGACGCCTCCTCGACGGCTCCGGCATCGTGGCCAGCCACGCCGGCCCCGAGGACACCCGGGTCCAGGACGCGTACTCGCTGCGCTGCGCCCCGCAGGTCGCCGGGGCGGCGCGGGATACCGTCGCACACGCTCGTCAGGTCGCGACCTGGGAACTCGCGGCGGCGGTGGACAACCCGGTGGTCACATTCGACGGCCGGGTGGAGTCGAACGGCAACTTCCACGGCGCGCCGATCGGCTACGCGCTCGACTTCCTCGCGATCGTCGTCGCCGACCTCGCCGGAATGAGCGAGCGCCGCACCGACCGGTTCCTCGACGTCGCCCGTAGCCACGGGCTGCCGCCGTTCCTCGCCGACGATCCGGGTGTGGACAGCGGCTACATGATCGCGCAGTACACCCAGGCCGCAATCGTGTCTGAACTCAAACGCCTCGCCGCACCGGCGAGCGTCGACACGATTCCCTCTTCGGCGATGCAGGAGGACCACGTGTCGATGGGTTGGTCGGCGGCACGCAAACTGCGTCGCGGCATCGACGGACTGCGGCGTGTCCTTGCGATCGAGGTGCTCACCGCGGCGCGCGGGATCGACCTGCGCTCTCCGCTGCGGCCCGCGCCCGCGACCGCCGCCGTCGTCGCGGCCGTCCGTTCGCGGGTTCCGGGGCCCGGCGCAGATCGTTATGTCGCGCCGGAGATCGACGCGGTCGTGGAGTTGGCACGGCAGGGGGACCTGCTCGCCGCGGCGGAGGCGGTCACCGGAAGCCTCGCTTGAGGACAGTCACGACGAGGGCAGTTGCCCGGTGTCGTCGCCGTGGTCACCGTGCCGGATCGCCTCACGCGATTCGTAGTACCGCCAGGTCTCGTACCCGATCAGGACGGCGAGGACCGCGGTGAGCAGGGCGAGCGACGCGATCGCGGGCAGGATCGCCGCGAGCGGAACGAGCGCGAGTACCACCAGCGAGAGCATCAACCGCACGATGCCGAGGCTGCCGGTGGCGTACCACTTCGAGTACACCAGCGCGAGGACGAAGATCGCGACGCCGGCATAGAGGCAGAACAGCGGCACACCGTACAGCGGGTCGGCGAGGGTGTGGTGGCTTTCGTCGCCCGCATAGTTGAGGACCTTCTTCAGGCCCAGCGAGAGCATCACAACGCCGATCACCATCGGCAGGTGCGCAACGCTGTAGCAGCGCTGGGCGAGCGCGATCTGGCGAGCGCCCGTCGCCTCGGCCAGTGCATGCTCGATCGCCAACGCGGCGGTATCGAAGTAGGTCCACCACAGCAGCGCGGAGACGGTGAGCCCGAGCAGCGACGCGACGATGATCGGCCACGAGATGGGCAGGTGCGCGACCCCGACGCCGATCGAGACGATCGATTCACCGATCGCCACGATGATGATCAGCCCGTGGCGTTCCGCGAAGTGGCCGGGCGAGCGCAGCCGCCAGTCCTGTCCGGACAGCAGCGTCCCGACGTAGTCACCGACCAGCGCCCCGACCCAGAGCCCGATCTGTACCCAGCCGTGTGTCTGCGAGGCGATGAGCAGCAGCGTGGTGCCGAGCACCATCGACGGAATCCAGCGCGTCAGTTGTCGCCGCAACTGCGGGTCGTCGCCACTGATGAACCAGAAGGCCGCGAGATGGATCGCGCGGATCGCGAAGTAGCCGATCGCGAACACGACCGGGCCGGACAGCTCGCCGGGCAGGTCCTCGAAGGCTTCGGGAATGGTCAGCGCGAGGATGAACGCGGCCGCGGTCGCACTGAACATCACCACCCGGATGACGCCCTCGTCCGCCTTCACCACATTGCCCAGCCAGGCGTACCCGACCCACGCCCACCACAGCACGCCGAGCACCAGGATCGCACGGATCAGGTTCTGCGCCGATGTCTCTTCCGAGAGCAGATCGGTCACCTGGGTCAGGGCGAAGACGAAGACGAGGTCGAAGTACAGCTCGATCTGCGAGACGGAGGCCCGTTCGGGCAGAACCTGGATGCGTGCGCGACGTGGGGTGCTCACGCGAGCATCGTCTCACCGGCGACCGTCCGATGCCGGGTCTGTAGGCTGACTAGCTGAATTCGGCTCGGATGGGAATCCGGTCGCCCTGACATGGAGGACTGTTCGCGTGGCACTCGTCGTGCAGAAGTACGGGGGATCGTCGGTCGCGTCGGCCGACCGGATCCGGCGCGTCGCGGAACGGATCGTCGAGACGAAGAAGCAGGGCAACGACGTGGTGGTGGTCGTGTCCGCGATGGGGGACACCACCGACGAACTGCTCGACCTCGCTCATCAGGTCAGCCCGGCACCGCCCGCCCGGGAGATGGACATGTTGCTGACCTCGGGCGAGCGCATCTCGAACGCCCTGGTCGCGATGGCGATCAGCTCGCTCGGCGCGGAGGCGCGCTCGTTCACCGGGTCGCAGGCCGGCGTGATCACAACCGGTATCCACGGCAACGCGAAGATCATCGACGTCACCCCGGGCCGGGTGCGCGACGCGCTCGACCAGGGTTCGATCGTGCTGGTGGCCGGCTTCCAGGGCGTCAGCCAGGACAGCAAGGACATCACCACGCTGGGTCGCGGCGGATCCGACACCACCGCCGTCGCACTGGCTGCTGCACTGAAGGCCGACGTCTGCGAGATCTACACCGATGTCGACGGCGTGTACACCGCCGACCCGCGGATCGTGCCGAACGCGCGCCGACTCGAGGCGGTGTCGTTCGAGGAGATGCTCGAACTCGCGGCGTGCGGGGCCAAGGTGCTGATGCTGCGCTGCGTCGAGTACGCCCGGCGGTACGGCGTGAAGGTGCACGTGCGGTCGTCGTACACCGAGAAGCCAGGGACCATAGTTTTCGGATCGATGGAGGACATCCCAGTGGAAGAAGCGATCCTCACCGGCGTCGCACACGACCGCAGCGAGGCGAAGGTGACCGTGGTGGGCCTGCCGGACACCCCCGGCTACGCCGCGAGGGTGTTCCGGGCCGTCGCCGACGACGGCATCAACCTGGACATGGTGCTGCAGAACATATCGAAGGTCGAGACCGGCAAGACCGACATCACCTTCACGCTGCCGAAGACCGACGGCCCCCGCGCGGTCGAGAAGCTGACCAGGCTGCAGGACGACATCGGTTTCTCCCAGGTGCTCTACGACGACCACATCGGCAAGGTGTCGCTGGTGGGCGCCGGGATGAAGAGCCACCCCGGCGTCACCGCGACGTTCTGCGAGGCGCTCGCCGAGGCGGGCATCAACATCGACCTCATCTCCACCTCGGAGATCCGCATTTCGGTGCTCATCCGCGACACGGAATTGGACGACGCGGTCAGCGCGTTGCACGAGGCGTTCGACCTCGGGGGCGAGGAAGAGGCGATCGTGCACGCGGGGACCGGGCGATAATTCGGCAGGGTAGGAAAGCGAGAATCTCATGGGCGCACGGGTAGGCGTCGTCGGCGCGACCGGACAGGTCGGCGCGGTGATGCGGACACTGTTGCAGGAACGGAACTTTCCCGCCGACGAGGTGCGATTCTTCGCCTCGGCGCGCTCGGCGGGTAAGACGCTGCCGTGGCGCGGCGGCGAGGTTGTGGTGGAGGACGCGGAGACCGCGGACCCCGCCGGGCTCGACATGGCGCTGTTCTCGGCCGGCGCGACGATGTCTCGGGTGCAGGCGCCCCGATTCGCGGCAGCGGGAGTGACCGTCGTCGACAACTCCTCGGCCTGGCGCAAGGATCCCGAGGTGCCGCTGGTGGTCAGCGAGGTAAACCCCGAGCAGACCCGCAACCTGGTCAAGGGCATCATCGCCAACCCGAACTGCACCACGATGGCAGCGATGCCGGTGCTCAAGGTGCTGCACGACGAGGCCGGGCTGAAGCGGCTGATCGTGTCGAGCTACCAGGCGGTGTCCGGCAGCGGCCTCGCCGGCGTGCAGGAACTGCTCGAACAGACCCGCGCGGTGGTCGGCGACGCCGAAGGCCTGGTCCACGACGGGCGCGCGGTCGACTTTCCGGCACCGAAGCAGTACGTCGCGCCGATCGCGTTCAACGTCCTCCCGCTGGCCGGCGCACTCGTCGATGACGGCAGTGGCGAAACCGACGAGGACCAGAAACTGCGCAACGAGAGCCGCAAGATTCTCGGCATTCCCGATCTCGCGGTGAGTGGAACTTGTGTGCGGGTTCCCGTACTGACCGGGCATTCGTTGTCGATCAACGCCGAGTTCGAGTACCCGCTGTCGGTGGAGCGGGCGAAGGTGCTGCTGGCCGACGCGCCGGGCGTCAAGCTGGTCGACGTGCCGACTCCGCTGGACGCCGCCGGGATCGACGAGTCGTTGGTCGGGCGCGTCCGTCAGGACCCCGGCGTGCCGGACGGGCGTGGGCTCGCACTGTTCGTCGCAGGCGACAACCTGCGCAAGGGCGCTGCGCTGAACACGATCCAGATCGCTGAGGTGCTGCTGCGGGGCTGATCGCCTGCCCGCACGAACCTGCACAGTTTCTTCACAGTTTCTTCCAGTTTCTTCACAGCGGATGACCGGCTCCATCACCGTGACTGCCTAGAGTCGTGGCCATGCTGGAGGTCAAACGACGGATCCTGGTGGTCGACGACGAGCCGACGATCCTCGAGTCCGTGGCGGCGCGACTGCAGGCGGAGGGCTTCGAGGTCGCGGTCGGACGCGACGGTCCCGAGGCCGTCGACCTGGCCGGGCAACAGCGGCCGGACCTCGTGGTGCTCGACGTCATGCTGCCGGGATTCGACGGTCTCGAGGTGTGCCGTCGGATCCAGGCCGACCGCCCGGTGCCGGTGCTGATGCTGACCGCGCGTGCCGACGAGACCGACATGCTGATCGGGCTCGGTGTGGGCGCCGACGACTACCTGACCAAGCCGTTCAGCATGCGGGTGCTCGTCGCGCGGGTGAACGCGTTGCTGCGCCGGGCCGACCGGGCGTTCGTCGCCTGCGACGATGCGCTGACGGTCGGCGAGTTCCGGATCAACCGGGCCGAGCGCCGCGTGTACCGCGGCGACAACGAGATCGTCCTCACCCGAACCGAATTCGATCTGCTCGAACACCTCGCTTTGCGGCCACGCGCCGTCGTCACCCGCGAGACGCTGCTCGAGCAGGTGTGGGGCTGGACGAGCGAGGTGGAGTCGCGCACGGTGGACAGCCACGTCAAGGCGTTGCGGCGCAAACTCGGCACCGACGTCATTCGCACAGTGCACCGCGTCGGCTATGCACTGGAGGTGCCGCGGTGATGTTGTTGGACCTGCTGCCCCGCCCACTGGATCCGGTGCGCTCGTTCAAGGTGAAGGTCGGCCTCCTGGTGACCGGTTCGCTGGCGATGTCGGTGCTGGTGTTCTGGTTCCTCGCGAGTTGGCAGTGGCGTTATGCGTTGTTGGCGGCGTTGGTCGCGGCGTTGGCGCTGACCCAGATCCTCGCGCACGGAATGACCTCGCCGTTGCGCGAGATGACCAAGGCATCCCGCGCGATGTCGAACGGCGACTACAGCATTCGGGTCCGTGCGACTTCTCGCGACGAGATCGGGGAACTCGCCCGGGCTTTCAACAAGATGTCCGCGGATCTCGACGCCGCCGACCAGAACCGCCGCGAGCTCATCGCGAACGTGTCACACGAGCTGCGGACGCCGATCTCGGCACTGCATGCGGTGCTGGAGAACATTGTCGACGGGGTGGCGCCCGCCGATCCGGCGGCGATGCGTACCGCGCTCGCCCAGACCGAGCGACTGGGGCTGCTGGTGAGCGACCTGCTCGACCTGTCCCGCATCGAGGGCGGTGCCACGGCGCTGTGGCCCGCCGAGTTCGCGGTGGCGGACTTCGTGCACGAGGCGGTGCGGCATGCGCCGCCGTCGTTGCGCAACGTGCGCACGATCGTGGACGTGCGTCCGCCGACGCTCACCGCGGCCGCGGACACGGTGCGGCTGCACCAGGTGATGGCGAATCTGCTCGGCAACGCCGCGCGGCACAGTCCACCGGGCGGCACCGTCACCGTCCGCGCCCGGCGTGACGACGCCGGCCTGCAGATCGACGTCGTCGACGAGGGGCCGGGAATCGCCGACGCCGACCGCGAGTGGGTGTTCGAACGGTTCACCCGCGGCGGGTCGACCGACGGCGGCACCGGACTCGGGCTGGCGATCGCCCGGTGGGCGGTGGAGTTGCACGGCGGCGCGATCGACGTCGTCGGATCAGGGCCGGGGTGCCGGATCCGGGTGCTCATTCCGGATGTGGCCAGCCCGAACGGAGTGAAGGGAAGGACATCGTGACGACGACCGTCGCGCAGGCGCAGGCCCCGACCGGGCCGATCGGGCCGCGTCCGCCCAGGCTGGGCGAGCCGGGCGGATCCCTCTGGCCGCATCGCGTATGGCCGGCGCTACCGGTGGCGGGTGCGCCGGGACGGGTGCTGCTCGCGACGGTCGCCGCCGGTGCGATCGGGGCCGTGGCATGGCAGATCTCGTCGGTCTCGATCGGGTATCTGATCACTGCAATGGGGGTGTTCGCCGCCGCCTACCTCGCTCAGTGGCGGGTGCCGACCCGCCGGGAGGCCGTGTACCTGGTCGCGACCTTTGCGCTGCTCGCGGTGCCCGCGCTACGGGCCGCGCCGTGGCTGGCGGTGCTCTGTGTCATGGCCGCCTGGGTCACCGGGTGGCTGGCGCTGGCCGGCGGACGGACGTGGACGGCGCTGGCGCTCGGCTCGGTCGTCGCCTGGTTCCTAACCACCCGGGTCGCGGCGTGGACCGGCCGGGGCGTGCGCCGAGCGGGACGGCTCGACACCGGTGGAATGCACACGACCGCACGGGTGCTGCGCGTCGGCCTGGTGACCGCCGCCCTCGTGCTGGTCTTCGGTGCCCTGTTCGCGGGTGCGGACCGCGCGTTCGCGAACCTCGTGGACACGTTGATCCCGGCGATCGAGGTGCCCGACGTTCCGGGCCGTGCCGTCACGTTCGTCGTCGCGGCGGCGTTAGCCGCCGGCGCCGCGTACCTGCTGCGGTTCCCGCCACGGTTCGACGCGGTCGCCCCGCGTCCGGGACGTTCCGTGCGGCGCTGGGAGTGGGTCGTGCCGCTCGCGGCGCTCGATGCCGTGTTCGTCGCATTCGTTGTCGTCCAACTCGCAGTGCTGTTCGGGGGCAGCCGCCACGTGCTCGAGACCGAGGGTCTGACCTACGCCGAGTACGCCCGGCAGGGTTTCTGGCAGTTGCTCGTGGTGTCGGCGCTCGCCCTGGTGGTGCTGGCGTTCGCGGTGCGCACGGCGTGCTACGAGAGCGTGACCGACCGAGTTGTCGTGCGGACCCTGCTCGGTCTGTTGTGCGCGATGTCGGTGGTGGTCGTGGTGTCGGCCGTGCACCGGATGTGGGTGTACGAGCAGGCCTACGGGTTCACCGCGATGCGGTTGTTCGTCATGACGGTGGAGTTGTGGCTCGGGTCGATCTTCGCGCTGGTCTCGATCGCCGGAGTCCGGTTGCGGCCCGCCGCGCGCTGGCTGCCGCAGGCGGTACTCGCGACCGGTGTGGTCGCGCTGCTCTGCCTCGCCGCGCTCGACCCGGACCGCTTCGTCGCTGAGCGCAACATCGACCGTTACCACGAGACCGGACGGATCGACCTCGGCTACCTGGGCTCTCTGTCGACCGACGCCGTGCCTGCCCTGGACCGCCTGCCCGAGCCGATGCGCTCGTGCGCACTCGCGCGGGTGGCGAACCACACCGGAGAGGCGGATGCGTGGAACGAATTCAATCTCGCCCGGACCCAGGCCCGCGATGTCCTCGCGGGCGTCGATTCGAACGCGCGATGCGTTTCGTGAACTCGCCGTTTTCTTGACTCATTCCAGATAAATGGCATACTGGCGACATGACCGAAATCGCCCCCGACGCGCGCGAAGCCCTGCGCGACGCCGGGCTGCGCGTGACGGGTCCCCGGGTGGCGGTGTTGAATGCGGTAGCAGCCCAACCGCATTCGGATGCCGACGCGATCGCCGACGGGTCCGGGCCGAGCTGGGCTCGGTCTCGACCCAGGCGATCTACGACGTGCTCCGCGTCTGCGTGAGCGCCGCCCTGCTCCGCCGCATCGAACCGGCGGGGTCAGCCGCGCGCTATGAGACGCGCACCGGCGACAACCACCATCACCTGGTGTGCCGCCGCTGTGGCGCGGTCGTGGACGTGGATTGTGTCGTCGGCGCCGCGCCGTGCGTCGAGTCCGGGGACCGGCACGGTTCGTCCTGGACGAAACCGAGATCGTGTTCTGGGGCGTTTGCCCGGCGTGCCGGCGGGAACTCCCCGCTGAACTGCCCAAGGCTGCAGCCCGGTAACACCCAATCTGGAATAGTTCCAGTCTTTGTCCGGTTGTACTTGCCGAACCGACTATGAACGAGGAGTGGTATTCGCATGAACAACCCGATCACCAGCACACTCGACCCCAAGCAGCAGTCCATCGCCGGTGAGGCCCTGCAGGGCACGGTCGTCGACCTGATCGACCTGAGCCTGATCGCCAAGCAGGCGCACTGGAACGTCATCGGCACCAACTTCCGCTCTGTGCACCTTGCACTCGACGAATTGGTCACCGCCGCACGTGAATTCACCGATGCAGCCGCCGAGCGCGCCACGGCGATCGGAGTCAGTCCGGACGGCCGCGCGAGCACCGTGGCCGCGACGTCGAGCGCCAAGGGCTTCGGCGAGGGCTGGACGAAGGACACGGACGTCATCGCCTCGGTCGTCGAGAACCTCGCCGCCGTCATCGAGCGGCTGCGCGTTCGTATCGCCGACACCGAGGGTCCGGACGCGGTGACGCAGGACCTGCTCATCGAGATCACCGCGAGGCTCGAGCAGTTGCACTGGATGTGGCAGGCGCAGGTCGCCTGACTTCGACGACCCCAGGGGTTGAGCGGCGTCGTTTGGTCCGGATCGGGCCAAACCACCCGCACGAAGCGGTCCTGCGGCGCACGATGGAGGGCACGGACCCTCCAGAAGTCACCGAAAGGTCACGAGCATCGCCGTGAGTACTTCCGCCGCACCGCTCCGCAATGTTGCGCTGGTCGGTCACCAGGGCAACGGCAAGACGACATTGGCCGAGGCGATGCTGTTGTACGGCGGCGCCGTCAACCGAGCCGGCCGGGTCGAGTCCGGCAACACCGTGCTCGGCAGCCAACCCGAAGAGCGTGAGCGGCATCAGTCGCTCACGCTCGGCGTCGCCTCCTTCGAGTGGAAAGACGTCCGGTTCAACCTCATCGACACGCCTGGCTACGCGGACTTCCTCGCCGACGCGCTCGCCGGCCTGCGCACCGCCGACGTGGCGGTGTTCGTCGTGGACGGGGTGAGCGGGCTCGCCGTCAACGACGAATTGCTATGGGAGGCTGCCGCCGACCTCGGCGTCCCGCGCCTGTTGTTCGTCAACAAGATGGACAAGGAGAACGCGTCGTTCGACGCGACCCTCGCCGGGATCCGTGAGCACTTCGGCGCCGGAGTGGAGCCCGTCGAACTCCCCGTCGGCGAGGCGGCCGAGTTCGCGGGCGTGGCCGACCTGCTCACCGAGCACGTGTTCCTCTACGACACCGGCGCCGCGGTGGAGTCGGCGGACCTGCCGGCTTCGATCGCCGACCGCGAGCACGCCGAGCACGAGCATCTTGTCGAGGACGTGGTGGAACTGTCCGACGATCTGCTGGCTCGCTATCTCGACGGTGAGCAGATCGGACCGACTGAACTCGAGCAGGCACTGCGACTGGGTTTCGCTGCTGGATCGGTCTGGCCCGTCCTATGCGGATCCGCGACCGACGGCATAGGCGTCGATCGGTTGCTGGAATTTCTCTGCGCGGTCGGGCCGGGTCCCGCAGACGTGTCGCCGATCGCGGGTACGGACATCGAATTCAGCGCGGAAGGCGAGGCTGTCGCGTACGTGTTCAAGACCCAGACCGACGACTACGTGGGGCAGGTCGCCCTGCTCAAGGTAGTGTCGGGCACCCTGCACGCCGACGATGTGCTGGTGAACTCGCGCACGGGTGCGCGGGAGCGAATGCACAACCTGCTGCGCGTGTTCGGTGCCAAGACGACCGCGCTCGACACCGCGGTGGCCGGGGACATCATCGGCGCCATCAAACTGAGCGACGTCGCGACCGGTGACACGCTCGCCCCGGCCGGATCGGCGGTGACGGTCGCGCCGCTCGAGGGGCAGACGCCGGTGTACGGGGTCGCCGTCGCGGCGCAGAGCACCGGCGACGAGGACAAACTGGCCACCGCGCTGCACGAACTCGAACGCGACGACCCGTCGCTGCGCGTCGTCCGCAACGACGAAACACATCAGCGTGTGCTCGAGGGCGCGGGCGACGTCCACGTGTCTGTCGCGCTCGCACGGGTGAAGCGGCGCTTCGGAATCGAGGTCGCCACCGAACCCGTCCAGGTGGCCTACCGGGAAACCCTGATCGGGGCGGTGCAGACCGAGGGCCGGCACAAGAAGCAGAGCGGCGGCCACGGTCAGTTCGGTGTGGCGCAGGTGCGATTCGAACCCCTACCCCGCGACGGCGGCTACCAATTCGCCGACGAGACTCGCGGCGGCGTAATCCCCAAGTCGCTGATCCCGGCGGTCGGCAAGGGCATCGCCGAATCGATGGCCCGCGGCGGCAAACACGGATTCCCGCTCGTCGACGTGCGTGCCGTCGTCGTCGACGGCAAGCATCATTCCGTCGACTCCGACGAACACAGCTTCAAAATGGCCGGGGCACTGGCGCTTCGAGAAGCCATCGACAAAGTGGGCACGGTCGTGTTGGAACCGGTGATGCATGTCGAGGTGACCGTGCCGAGCGCGCTGCAGGGCGACGTGCTTGCCGACCTCGGCCGCCGCCGTGGCCAGATCGAAGGCACCGACGTGTCCGGCGCCGGCAACGTGGTGGTGGCGGCCGTGGTCCCGCACAATGAAATCCTGGACTTCGCCGTGGCTTTGCGGTCGATGACACACGGGCGTGGTCGGTTCACCATGGAGTTCGCTGCCTATCAGGAACGGCCTTGACCACGACGGGCGACTAGCACCACGTCCTCGACGTGCGGCGCATCCGGGCTGCCGACCGGCGGTCGCGGCCGGGTTTCGTGGACCTCGACCGTCCACGAGGAATCCAGTAGTGCGGCGATGTCCGCCGGCTGCCAGAAGTCGTCCGGATCGAAATGGCCGTGGTTGCGTAGGGCCTCCATCTCGTGTGACACGAACAGCAACCTGCCGCCGGGGGCGACGGCGTCGAGCAGGTGGCGTGGCATAATGGTGTCGGACCTCGCCATCGGGAAGTAGAACACCGACACCAGGTCGAATACGCCGCCGACCCGTGCCTCTACCAGATCGGTGCGCACCCAGGTGACGGCGGTCGAGTCGAAAGCCGAGCGGGCGCGCTCGATCGCGACCGCCGAGATGTCGGTCGCGGTGACCTGCCAGCCGCGCTGGTCGAGCCACGCCGCGTCGGCACCCTCACCGCAGCCGACGTCGAGTGCGCGACCCGGCGGGAGGCCGGACGTCTCGGCGACGAGGGCAATGTTCGGGTTGCCGCTGAACAGGCGTTCAGCGGTGCGGTAGCGCTCGTCCCACTCGTCGGCGGTCACGGGATGCATCACTGCTGTACTCCTTCGCGTTCGCGCAATTGGTCGACTGCGGCCGCCGTCTCGGCGGTCACAAGTTCGGCGTTGAGCTGGGTCCCCACGGTGTAACCCTGTGCGGCAGCGTTGATCACGCCGGCGGCAAGATCCATCACGTTGCCTGCGAGCCACACTCCGTCGATCGTGGTGCGCCCGAACGCATCCGCCGGGTAGTGCAGGCCCATGGGGTGCTCGATCCGCTCGAGTCCGAGGGCGTCTAGCACCGGCGACTCGGCGACCGCCCGGGACCCGACGGCGACCGCATCACAGGCGACGAGCGCGCCTCCTGTGGTGCGGACACCGACGATCGCGTCGTCGACGATCTCGATGCGCGCGACGGTGTCATCGACCACGAGAATGTCGCGGGCCCGGAACTGCTCTCGCTCTTCGTCGGTGGGTGCTGGGGCGCCGTGGACGACGTAGGTGATGTCGTCGCTCCACTGCCGCAGCAGTCGCGCCTGATGTGTCGACATCGGCATGGTCCCGATCACGACGATGGTCCGATCACGGACCTCCCAGCCGTGACAGTACGGGCAGTGCAGCACATCTCGGCCCCACCGATCACGCAAGCCAGGGATGTCGGGAAGGATGTCACGCACGCCGGTCGCGACGACGAGTCGGCGGGCATGGAACCTCGCGCCGTCGTCGAGTTGCACCGCGAAGCCCACGGACCCATTGCCGCCGCGTTGCGCGGATACCGCCGTGGCCGCGACCACCCGTCCGCCGTACGATTCGAGTTCGGTCCGGGCCACGGCGACGAGATCGCGCGGCGCCATCCCGTCGCGACTGAGGAAGTTGTGGACGCCTGCGGCGGGTGCGTTACGCGGTGCGCCGGCGTCGAACACCAGCACCGACCGCCGCGACCGTGCCAGGGTCGTCGCGGCGCTGAGTCCGGCGGCACCGCCGCCGACCACTGCCACGTCGTATGTCGCGCCCTTCATGCTCCCAGCGTTCATGCCCCGAGCGTGCACCAGGCTCGGCGTGCTTGGCAAGTCTACTTGCCGAAACGGCAACACCGGGGGGAAAGTGGATGCCATGACCGACGGTTACGACCAGGTACTCGACGCCGTCGGCCCGCGGTTACGGACCCTGCGGGGCCAACGCGACATGACACTCGCGCAGCTGAGCGAGGTGACGGGCATCTCCGAGAGCACGCTGTCGCGATTGGAGGGCGGTCAGCGCAAACCGACGCTGGAGTTGCTGCTACCGCTCGCCGCGACGTTCGGCGTTCAACTCGACGAACTCGTCGGCGCGCCGGCGACCGGGGATCCGCGGGTGCACATGAAGCCGGTGACCCGCGGCGGTCGCACCGTCGTGCCACTGACCCGCCGCGCCGGCGGCGTGCAGGCGTTCAAACTCGTCATCCCGCCGTCACGCCCCGACGTCGAACCGACGTTGCGCACCCACTCGGGCTACGAGTGGCTCTACGTGCTCGACGGCCGGCTGCGGCTGGTGCTGGGCGAGCGGGACTTCGTCCTCACCGCGGGGGAGGCGGCCGAGTTCGACACCCGCGAGCCGCACTGGCTCGGCGCGGCCGGCGACCATCCGGTCGAGGTGCTGGCGCTGTTCGGTCCACAGGGGGAGCGGGCGCACCTGCGCACCGGGCACACAGAATAGGGCCGTCAACGACAGTGGCCCCGACCGGATCCCGGTCGGGGCCACTCATACTGTCTCGACACAGCGTCGGGGTGGCGGGATTCGAACCCACGACCTCTTCGTCCCGAACGAAGCGCGCTACCAAGCTGCGCCACACCCCGCGTCGAACTAACCGCTCGCGAAAGCGGCCAGCGAAGTCTAACGCACGACCGCCGCCGAATGCGAAACGCCCTGTTCGCGGTCGGTATCCGTGTGCTTGGGCGGGATCGGGACCAGCGTCAGCAGGCTCGCCTCGGGCCGGCAGCAGAACCGCGCCGGGGCATACGGCGAGGTGCCGACCCCCGCGGACACGTGCAGTCGCATGTGCGCACCCCAGCGCGACGGGCCCTTCACTCGCGACCGGTCGATGCCACAGTTCGTCACGAGGGCACCGACGATCGGCAGGCACAACTGGCCGCCGTGGGTATGGCCGGCGAGCACGAGGTCGTAGCCGTCCTCGGCGAAGCGGTCGAGCACCCGCGGCTCCGGCGAATGGGTCAGACCGAGCCGGAGTTGCGCGACTGGGTTCGGCGTGCCCGCGACCGTGTCGTAGCGGTCCCGGTGGATGTGCGGATCGTCGACCCCGGCGGCCGCGATGCGCACGCCGCCGACCTCGAGTTCGCGACGCACGTGTGTCAGGTCGATCCAGCCGCGCTCGGTGAAGGCCGCCCGCAGATCCCGCCACGGTAGCGGGTGTCCGAACACTCGATCGCGATCGCGGTTGAAGTACCGCAACGGGTTCGTCGGTCGCGGGCCGAAGTAATCGTTGCTCCCGAACACGAACAGCCCCGGCCGCTCGAACAGCCCGTCGAGCGCCTGCACCACCGGCGGCACCGCCTTCGGATGCGCCAGGTTGTCGCCGGTGTTCACCACGAGATCCGGTTCCAGCGCCGCAAGTTCTCGCAGCCAGTTCTGCTCCATGCGGCGCCGCGGCGTCATGTGGATGTCGCTGAGGTGCAACACCCGCAGTGGAGCAGACCCGGGGGCGAGGACGGGCAGGGTCGCCTCACGCAGGGCGAACGAGTTGCGTTCGATCACGCTGGCGTAGCCGATTCCCAGCGCCGCTGCGCCGACGGCGCCCAGCGCTGCCCGGGCGAGCACTGCTGTCGAGTTGGCGGGCATCGGACCAGGATACGGGACCGGGTTGAACCAGGTGCTCATCGTGACGGACCACGCGTAGGTTCACGGGTATGACGGAACTGAAGTCCCGGCTGCGGGCGGACCTGACTGCCGCGATGAAGAGCAAGGACGTGCTGCGGACCGCCACGTTGCGGATGGTGCTCGCGTCGATCCAGACCGCAGAGGTGGCGGGCAGCGAGGCGCGGGAACTCAGCGACGACGAGGTGCTGAAGCTGCTCGCGAAGGAGTCGAAGAAGCGCGGCGAGGCGGCCGAGATCTACACCGAGAACGGGCGGGGAGAACTCGCCGCGAAGGAGCGCGCCGAGGCGCAGATCATCGACGACTACCTGCCCACGCAGCTGACCGAGGCGGAACTCGCCGACGTCGCGGACACCGCGATCGCGCAGGTCGCCGAGGAGATCGGGGAGCGCCCGTCGATGCGGCAGATGGGTCAGGTCATGACGCACGCGAGCGCGCTCGCGGCCGGCAAGGCGGACGGGTCCCGGATCTCCGCGGCGGTGAAGGCCCGGCTCTAGCTCAGTTCCCCGGCAGCGGGATGTTGGGCCGCGGTAGGCCGCCGTCCGGTCCGGTCGCCGGGGGTGCGGGGGCGGGTGCCGGGGTGTTCGGCGACGGCTCGCCCGGCGGGGCGGGGGCCGGGGCCGGCGTCGCCGCCGGTGCGGGTGCCGGCCGCGCGCTGCCGTCGCTTACGTAGATGGTGACGGTCGAGCCCGGGACGGCCGAGCCCGACGGGGTAACGCTCAACACCGTTCCGCGGGCGGCGGTTCCGGACGTCGTCACCGGGTTCACCTGGAAGCCCGCTCTGGTCAGTTCGGCGGTTGCGGCGCCCTGCGACATCCCGGCCACGTCGGGCACCTGTGCGTTCGCGGACCCCCGCGCGTACCTCTGGTCGATCGGCGGCAGCGCCGGCGGCGGGAAGTTGCCCAGCACGGGCATGACCGCGTTGAACCAGGTCCGCGCGGGCTCGTTGCCGCCGAACAGGTCGCCGTCACCGCACGAGCGCAGCGGAAACGAGCAGACCTCGCCGGGCGTCGGCGAGTCGCCGTAGACGTACGCGGCGCCGGCGAGCGAATTGGTGAAGCCGATGAAGCCGCTGGAGCGGTGCGACTCGGTTGTGCCGGTCTTACCCGACATCGGGGCGGACCAACCGACGGAGCCCGCGGCGCCGGCGGCGGTGCCGGCGCCCTGATCGTCCTTGCTCATCGCATTGGCCAGGGTGTCCGCCAACCCGGGCTCCACGACCTGCTCGCACGCCTGCTGGGTCATCGGTACCGGTTTGCCCTGACGGTCGAAAACCGTGTCGATCGGGGTCGGCGGGCACCACTTGCCGCTCGACGCGAGGGTCGCCACGACGTTCGACAGTTCGAGCGGGTTCACGGCGACCGGACCGAGCGTGAACGAGCCGAGGTTCTGGCCCTTGATCATGTCCGCGAGGCTCTGGTCGCCGAACCCGGACGTGCCCGGCAGGGTGTAGGAGCGCAGGCCCAGCCGCACCGCCATGTCGACGGTGGGGGTGACTCCGACCGACTGGATCAGCTTGACGAACGCGGTGTTCGGCGAGGTCGCCAGCGCCTCGGTCACCGACATCGGCGAGCGGTAGTTGCCCGCGTTGCGCACGCAGTAGGAGTCGGCGGGACAACCCTGTGCGCCGCCGTGACCCATGCCCTTGGCGGCGAAGAAACTCGGCACGTCGATCGAGGCGTTGATGCCCAGGCCCTTCTCCATCGCGGCGGCCGTGGTGAAGATCTTGAAGATCGAACCGGCGCCGTCGCCGACCATCGAGAACGGCTGCGGTTGCATGGTCTCGTTCGCGTCGCCGTTGAGCCCGTAGGTGCGGCTGCTCGCCATCGCGAGGATGCGGTGTGAATCCTGGCCGGGCGCGATGACATTCATGACCTCGGCGATGTCGTCGAGATCCGGGTCGGCGAACCGGTTGATCGCCGACTTGGTCGAGGCCTGCACGGCCGGGTCGAGCGTGGTGCGGATCAGGTAGCCGCCCTTCTCGATCTGTTCGCGGCTGATCCCCGCCTCGGCGAGATACTGCAGCGCGTAGTCGCAGAAGAAGCCACGGTCGCCGGCCGCGATGCAGCCCTGCGGCAGCCCCTTCGGCTCCGGCAGAACGCCCAGGGGTTCGGCCTTGGCGGCGCGGAACTCGTCGGCGCGTTCGGGGATGTTCGCGATCATCGTGTCGAGGACGGTGTTGCGGCGGTCGAGCACGCCCTGCGGATTGGTATACGGGTTGAGCTTGGAACTGCTCTGCACCATGCCGGCGAGCATCGCGGCCTGGGTGGCGTTCAGATCGGCGGCGTCGACGCCGAAGTAGGTCTGGGCTGCGTCCTGGACCCCGTACGACGAGTTGCCGAACGGCACCAGGTTCAGGTAGCGGGTGAGTATCTCGTCCTTGGTGAGCTTCTTGTCGAGGGTCAGCGCCATCCGGATCTCGCGGATCTTGCGGGCGGGCGTGGTTTCGATCGCGGCGCGGCGTTCTGCGTCGGTCTTGGCGACGACGAGCAGCTGGTAGTTCTTGACGTACTGCTGGTCGATCGTCGACGCACCCTGCTGCACCTCGCCGGTGGTGGTGTTGGTGAGGAAGGCGCGCACGGTGCCCTGCCAGTCCACGCCGTGATGTTCGGCGAAGCGCTTGTCCTCGACCGAGACCAGCGCGAGTTTCATGTCGTTGGAGATGCGATCGCTCGGCACCTCGAAGCGTCGCTGCTCGTACAGCCACGCGATCGGGTTGCCGGCCGCGTCGACCATCGTCGACACCGCGGGCACGGTGCCCTCGACGAGTTCGGCGGAGACGTTGTCGACGGCGTCCGCCGCGCGGTTGGAGAGGAAGCCGAAGCCGCCCGCGAGGGGGAACAGCAATCCGGCGACGAGCACCGCAGCCAACACACAGCTACCCGCGAGCTTCGCGATGGGTTTCGCATTCGACACGGGTATCAGCGTACGTGCCGGTCGGGACCGCTTCGATGATCCGCGCGCCGCGTCCCGTTCGGGTCCCGCGCCGGCAGGCCCGAGGCGTTCGTACAGCCGTACCAAAAAATCGGCACGAACGTCTTGCGCGGGCAAGTTGCTGTTACCTAGATTGGTCCTCAGTGTGATACGGCTAACACCGAGACAAAGTCGTGATGTCGCGCGCGAAGCGGGCTCGAGGTGCTAGTGCCTTCGGGCGCGTCCGCGGGGGATCTGCGATCCGTCGGCCATGTCCGGTGTTCGGTACTTGCAAAGGGGCAACCGAATGCGTATGACCACCCCGATCGCCAAGCTCGACGTCGAACACGAGGAAGCTCGGATTGCCTGGGTGTCTCAGGCGCGCTGTCGAGAGGTCGATCCGGACCAACTGTTCGTCCGCGGCGCCGCGCAGCGCAAGGCGGCGACGATCTGCCGGCATTGCCCGGTGTTGATGCAGTGTGGCGCCGACGCGTTGGACAACCGCGTCGAGTTCGGGGTGTGGGGCGGGATGACCGAACGGCAGCGCCGCGCCCTGCTCAAGCAGCACCCGGAGGTGGAATCCTGGGCCGAATTCTTCGAGGCACAGCGGCACCACCAGCCGGCCATGTGAGCTGAGCAGCCGGTCCTCACCCCACGCGGGCGAGTTCGTCCCCGATCGCCCGCAGCGCCTCGAGATCGGACACCTCGAACGGCAGCGACGGCACGCCCACCCGGGCCACGTGCGGGTGGGCGCCGGTGAACCGCTGCAACAGATGCAGTTCGCGTTTCGCCCTCGCGGCCCGGTCTGCGTGAATCCGCAGCACCGCAGCAGCGAGTCCGCGTCCCTCGACCTGTGACTCGTCCAGCTTGTCGGCGGCGGTCAGGGCGTGATCGGCCGACAGCGCGCACAGCGTCGGGTGCGTACGGTTGACCACCAGCCCCGCGAACGGCATCTGCTCGGTGGAGAGTCGGTCGACGAAGAATGACGCCTCTCGCAGCGCGTCCGGCTCGGCCGCCGCGATCACCACGAACTGGGTCCCGGGCGCGGACAGCAACTCGTAGGTCTTCGCCGCGCGCTCCCGGAACCCGCCGAACATGGAGTCGAGCGACTGGACGAACGCCGAGGCGTCCGAGAGCATCTGCCCGCCCACGATGGTGGAGACGCCCTTGAGTGCCAGGCCCATCGCGCCGGTCACGAACCGGCCGATGCCGCGCCCCGGTGCGGTGAACAATCGGATCATCCGGCCGTCGAGGAACGTGCCGAGCCGCTTCGGGGCGTCGAGGAAGTCGAGGGCGTTGCGCGACGGCGGCGTGTCGACGATTATCAGGTCCCACTCGCTGTCTGCGGCGAGTTGCCCCAGCTTCTCCATCGCCATGTACTCCTGAGTGCCCCCGAACGACGACGCGACGGTCTGATAGAAGGGGTTCGCGAAGATCTGCTCCGCCTTGTCGGGCGTGGTGTGCGCGAGAACCATCTCGTCGAAGGTCCGCTTCATGTTGAGCATCATCGCGTGCAGTTCGCCCGGGGCGGCTCCGCCGAGATCCACCGGCTGCGGCGAATTGTCCAGTTCCGCGACCCCGAGCGCCTGCGCGAGCCGACGAGCGGGATCGATGGTCAGCACCACGACCTTTCGGCCGTGCTCGGCAGCGCGCAGGGCCAGCGCGGCCGCCGTCGTGGTCTTGCCGACACCACCGGCGCCGCAGCACACGACGATGCGGACACCCCGATCACGCAGCATCGCGGCGACATCGAGTTGGGGTGCGCTCACTTCACTCCTTGCTCGGCGAGGACCTCGGCCAGCTCGTAGAGCGCGCCGAGGTCGATGCCGTCGGTGAGGGCGGGCAGATGCATGCGGGCGGTGTCGGTCTTGGCGAGTTCGGCGGCGCTGTCTTTCTCGGCCTCCAACGTCGCCGCGTGCTCGATCGTCTCGGTGAGCAGCCCCGCGAAGTCCTCGTCCGACAGCTTGACATCGACGGCGGCCAGTCCGGCACGGATCGCCTCGGCGTCCACGTCACCCTTCGCGGCCGCGGCCTGCGCGTGCTTCGGCAGGAAACCGGGTGTCGTCTTGTTCACGATGACCGCGCCGATCCGCAGGTCGTTGGTGGTCAGCTCGGCGATCGCGTCCCGCGTCTCCTGCACCGGCAGTGCCTCGAGCAGCGTGACCAGGTGCACGACGGTCTCGTCGGAGTGCAGCAGCCGCGCCACGCCCTGCGATTGCGACGCAACCGGTCCACCGCGCGCCAGTTCGGCCATCGCCTTGGTGACGTCGAGGAAGCTCGCGATCCGCCCGGTCGGCGGCGAGTCGACGACGACCTCGTCGTACACGCGCCGGTTGCGGTCGTCGGTGCGGATTACGCACTCCTTGATCTTGCCCGTGAGGATCACGTCCTTGAGCCCGGGTGCGAGCGTCGTGGCGAAGTCGACGGCCCCCATCCGGCGCATCGCCCGGCCCGCGAAGCCCAGGTTGTAGAACATGTCGAGATATTCGAGGAACGCAGTCTCCGTATCGAGTGCGAGCGCCATCACCTCGCCGCCACCTTCGGCGGTCGCGACCCGGGTGTCGGTGGGCGGCAACGGGGGCCGGTCGAAGAGCTGCGCGATTCCCTGTCGGCCCTCGACCTCCACAAGTAGGACCCGGCGTCCGCCCGCGGCGAGCGCGAGCGCGAGCGCGGCGGCCACCGTCGACTTCCCCGTTCCGCCCTTGCCCGACACGAAATGCAGCCGCGCGCGAGCGGCGCGCTCGGGCCACCTGTCGGCGTGCGGATAGTCTGCGTCCACGCGTGCGAGCCTATAGAAACCGGGCATTGCGTCACGCGTAGTGTCGTATTTCATGACCGAATCGACCACCTGGGAGTACGCGACGGTGCCGTTGCTGACCCACGCAACCAAGCAGATCCTCGACCAGTGGGGTTCCGACGGCTGGGAACTCGTCACGGTCCTGCCCGGGCCGACCGGCGAACAGCACGTCGCGTATCTGAAGCGGCCGCGGAGCTGACGTGGCCGGGTGGAGGGACAGGCTCGCGGAACTGGGGCTCGAGATTCCGCCGGTCGTGGCGCCCGTTGCGGCGTACGTCCCGGCGGTGCGCTCCGGATCGATGGTCTACACGTCGGGTCAGCTGCCGATCGCGGACGGGGAGCTGCGCTACCGCGGCAAGGTCGGCGCACAGGTGTCGGTCGACGACGCGAAGGCCGCGGCGTCCCAGTGCGCGCTGAACTGCCTCGCTGCGGTGCACGAGCTGGTCGGTCTCGATGCGCTCGTGCGGGTGGTGAAGGTGACCGGATTCGTCGCCTCCGCACCCGGTTTCACCGACCAGCCGATCGTGATCAACGGTGCGTCGGAGCTGCTCGGCACGGTGCTCGGCGATGCCGGGGTGCATGCCCGCTCCGCGGTCGGGGTGGCCGAGTTGCCGAAGGACACCCCGGTCGAGGTAGAGCTGATCGCCGAGGTGCGTTGAGGTGTCGCTCACGCATCCCGCCTACGGGCAGTTGCGTCCGGTCACCGACACCGCGTCGGTGCTACTCGCCGACAATCCCGGGCCGATGACTCTCGACGGCACCAACACCTGGATTCTGCGGGCCCCCGGCAGCGACGAGTGTGTGGTGGTGGACCCAGGGCCCAAGGACAAGAAACACCTGAAGGCGGTCGCCGGTGTCGGACCGGTCGCGCTGACCCTGCTGACCCATCGGCACGCCGACCACACGGGCGGGTTGAAGCGGCACGTGAAGCGGACCGGCAGCCCGTCACGGGCGCTAGACGAGAATTTCCTGCACGGCGACACGGTGCCGCTGGTCGACGGCGAGGTCATCGAGGCGGCGGGGCTGCGCATTCAGGTGCTGCACACCCCGGGGCACACCGCCGACTCGGTGAGCTTCGTGCTCGACGACGCCGTGCTCACCGGCGACACGATCCTCGGCCGCGGCACCACCGTGATCGACGTCAGGGACGGCACACTGGTTGACTACCTTGCGTCGCTGCACCGCTTGATCGAGGTCGGGCAGGGTCGACGGCTGCTGCCCGCGCATGGTCCGGACCATGACGACGCCGCCGCCGTCGCGCGGCGCTACCTTGCGCACCGGGAGGAACGCCTCGACCAGATCCGCGGCGCGCTCGAAGTGCTCGGACCGGATGCGAAACCGATGAAGGTCGTCAAGCACGTCTATTCGGACGTGGATCCGAAGCTGTGGCCCGCGGCAAAACAGTCCGTAAAGGCGCAGCTCGAATACCTGCGCTCCTGAACAGCCGAAACGCACCTACTGTCGCGAAGGTCGAGCAGCAGGTGCGCTTTCGGCGGGGGTCAGCGCGCGCGGCGGGCCAGCCGCTCCGAATCGGAGATCAGCACGCTCTTGCCCTCGAGCCGCAGCCAGCCGCGGTGGGCGAAGTCGGCGAGGGCCTTGTTCACCGTCTCGCGGGAAGCGCCGACGAGCTGGGCAATCTCCTCCTGCGTGAGGTCGTGGGTCACGCGCAGCGCGCCGCCCTCCTGGGTGCCGAATCGCTGCGCGAGCTGTAGCAGCGCCTTGGCGACGCGACCCGGAACGTCGGTGAAGATCAGGTCGGCGAGAGTGTTGTTGGTGCGGCGCAGGCGACGGGCCAGCACCCGCAGCAGCTGCTCGGAGATCTCCGGGCGCTGATCGATCCAGCGCTTCAGCGCATCGCGGTCCATGCTCAGCGCCCGCACCTCGGTGACGGTGGTCGCGGTCGAGGTACGCGGGCCGGGGTCGAAGATCGACAGCTCGCCGAACATGTCCGACGGGCCCATGATCGTGAGCAGGTTCTCCCGTCCGTCCGCCGAGCGGCGGCCGATCTTCACCTTGCCGGACACGATGATGTACAAGCGGTCGCCGGGCTCACCCTCGTTGAACACCACGTGCCCGCGCGGGAAGTCCACCGGTTGCAACTCCTTGGAGAGCGCGGCGACAGCACTGGGCTCGACGCCCTGGAAGATGCCGGCTCTGGCGAGGGCCTCGTCCACAAGTGGCTCCTTATCGACTGTGTGGTCAACTGGATCGGGTCAACTGCATGGGCTCGGTCGGAGTCTACGTCTCGCATCATGGAGCCTAGTGACAGAGACCACGTCTGGGCGTGTACAACGACGGAGTTTCGCCCGATCGGGCGCGGATCCGGGGTGGGTGAGCGGTGTCAGCTCGCCCGACGGCTCCCCAGTTCGGACTCTGCGGACGTCTGGGCGGTGCGGGTGCGCCGACGGTGGAACCGCGACAGCGCATCCGAGAGACCGATCCGGTGCAGGGCGCTGACCTCGGCGGGGTTCGCGGTCTCGAGGAACTCCGCGACGTCCTCCTCGCGCACGGTGAGCCGGCGCAGCCGATGCTCCACGCGCTCCATAGCCAGCGCGAACAGCATCAGCAACACCGGGAACAGCACCACAGCGAGACCTTGCATGGTCCGTAGTCAACACCAGGAAGGTCTCAGAACGAACACGGCAACAAGGCGGTCACGAACGTGACCGTACAGTTGTCGGCGTGCCCGCCACCCGATCGACGCCTGTCGCCGCGGACTCCGCCGCAGGTCGCGGCACGGAAACGCGCCTCGGCCTGGTCCGTCGGGCGCGCCGGATGAATCGACGCCTCGCCGAGGCGTTCCCGCACGTCTACTGTGAGCTCGATTTCACCAATCCGCTCGAACTGGCCGTCGCGACCATCCTGTCCGCGCAATGCACCGACAAGCGTGTCAACGAGACCACCCCGGCGCTGTTCGCGAAGTACCGCACCGCCGGCGACTATGCCCAGGCCGACCGGACCGAACTCGAGGAGTACATCCGGCCCACCGGGTTCTACCGGAACAAGACCAACTCGCTGATCGGGCTAGGCCAGGCCCTGCTCGAGCGCTTCGAGGGCGAGGTGCCGCGCACCATGACCGAACTGGTCACCCTGCCAGGCATCGGCCGCAAGACCGCGAACGTGATTCTCGGCAACGCGTTCGACATCCCCGGCATCACGGTCGACACGCACTTCGGCCGGTTGGTCCGACGATGGCGCTGGACGCTCGAGGAGGATCCGGTAAAGGTCGAGCACGCCGTGGGCGAGTTGATCGAGCGCAAGGAATGGACGCTGCTCTCGCACCGGGTGATCTTCCACGGCCGGCGGGTGTGTCACGCGCGCAAACCCGCCTGTGGGGTGTGCGCGCTGGCGAAGGACTGCCCCTCCTACGGCATCGGCCCCACCGACCCGGATACGGCCGCGACGCTGCTGAAGGGCCCCGAAGTCGAGCACCTGCTCGAACTGGTCGGTAGGTGACCAGCGAACATGTCGGGGCGAGCGAAGCGACGGGGAAATGTGTCGGGGCGAGCGAAGCGACGGGGAAATGTATCGAACACCGGTCGCTGGACCCTGGCTGCACTCGTCGCGGTTCTCGCTCTCGTCGTCGCGTTGTGGCCGCGTGAGCGGAGTGCCGACGTCGCCACCGGCGCGGGGATAGCGCAAATTACCGCGCCGCCCGCCGCGACCGCGGCGGTCACGGCGGCCGACCGTGCCGCCGCCGAGCTGGAACCGTGCCCGGTCCCGACCGGTGCGGCGGGCACGGGGCCACTAACCGACGTCCGACTCGGCTGTCTCGCCGACGGCGGGCCCGTCGACCTCGCCGGAGCCCTCGCCGGCCGACCCGCGGTACTGAACCTGTGGGCGTACTGGTGTGCGCCGTGCGCCGAGGAGCTGCCCTACCTGCAGCAGTTCGCCGTGCGCGCCGGCGACGCGGTGACCGTGCTCACCGTGCACAGCGACCCGAGTGAGGCCGCGGCACTGAACCGGCTCACCGAACTCGGCGTGCACCTGCCCGGGGTGCAGGACTCCGACGCGACCGTCCGCGCGACGGTCGGGGCGCCTGCGGTGCTGCCGCTGAGCGTGCTGCTGCGCTCCGACGGCACCGTCGCAGAGGTCGTGGTGCGCCCGTTCACCGGGGTCGACGACATCGCCGACACCGTCGCGCGCGCCCTCGGGGTGGCTGCATGACGCCCGACATCCCGTCCTGGCTGCGGCATGTCGCCGAGCGCTCGCCCGAACGTGACAACTCGAACCCCGTGCTCGAGCGCATCCCGACGCCCGGCGCGGCAGTGCGGGAGGCTGCCGTTCTGGTCCTTTTCGGGGGCGCCCGCGAACCCGACCCGGCTGAGCCCGGTGGGCTGCCCGCCGACGCGGACATCCTGCTGACCCAGCGCGCCTCGACGTTGCGCCAGCACAGCGGTCAGGTCGCGTTCCCGGGGGGCGGCAGCGACCCGGAGGACGACGGGCCGATCTCGACCGCGCTGCGGGAGGCGCAGGAGGAGACCGGGCTGGATCCGCGCGGGGTGCAGCCGCTGTCGGTCTGGCCCGGCATCTTCATTCCGCCCTCGGGGTTCGATGTGCGCACGGTGCTCGCGTACTGGCACACGCCGACGCCGGTTCGGGTGGTGGACAGCGCGGAGGCCGAACGGGTGGTGCGGGTGCCGGTGCGCGAGTTGATCGATCCGGTCAACCGCTTCCAGGTGCGCCACCCGCTCGGGTATCAGGGCCCGGCGTTCCTCGTCGACGGCATGGTGGTGTGGGGCTTCACCGGCGGCATCCTCGCGGGCCTGCTCGCCGTATCCGGTTGGGAACGCGAATGGGACCGCCACGACATCCGGGACCTGGAGACGACGCTGGAACGCGCCGGGATGCAGAGCACCTTTCGGCGGCCGACGGAACCGGTGCCGACCGATTCACCCGTGCTGCGGGACGACCGGTGAGCGGGTCGACGTGGCTCGACGTCGCCGTTGTGCTGCTCGCGCTGCTGGCCGCGTCGTCGGGATGGCGTCAGGGCGCGGTCGCGTCGGCGCTGGCGTTCTTCGGGGTCGTGCTCGGCGCGGTCGCCGGCATCCTCATCGCGCCGCACATCCTCTCGTACGTGGAGAGCGACCGGATGCGGGTGCTGATCGGTGTGTTGCTCATCGTCGGGTTGGTGATCATCGGCGAGATCGCGGGCATGGTGCTCGGCCGCGCCGCCCGCGGCGGCCTCCACCACAAGGCGACGCGGACGGTCGACAGTTTCGTCGGGGCTGGTCTGCAGGCGGTGGCGGTTCTTGTCGCGGCGTGGCTGCTGGCGGTGCCGCTGACCACGTCCGGCCAACCCCAGATCGCCGCCGCGGTGCGCGGGTCCAAGGTGCTCGCCGGAGTCGACGCGCTTGCTCCGCAGTGGATGCGGCAGTTGCCCAGCGAGTTCTCCGCGCTGCTCGACACCTCCGGACTGCCCGATGTCATCGGCCCGTTCGGCCGCACCCCGATCGCGACGGTGGGGCCGCCGGATCCGAGCGTGCTGTCCAGCCCGGTCGCCGCGTCGCTGCAGGAGAGCGTGCTGCGCATCCGTGGGATCGCGCCGAGTTGCCAGCGGGCGCTGGAGGGCTCGGGTTTCGTCGTCGCACCGAACCGGGTGATCACCAACGCGCACGTGATTGCGGGTACGAGCGGGGTCACGGTCGACACCGTGAACGGCACCCTCGACGCCGAGGTGGTGCTGTTCGACCCGGCGGTCGACGTCGCCATCCTCGCGGTGCCGGGCCTCGACGCCCCGCCCATCCCGCTCGCCCCCGAATCAGCGCGACCCGGAGACAACGCGATCGTCCTCGGCTACCCGGGCGGCGGGCCCTACACCGCGAGTGCTGCCCGGGTGCGCGAGACGCTGGAACTGTCGGGCCCGAACATCTACCGCACCGGCACCGTCGAACGCGAGGTGTACACGGTGCGGGGGTCGATCCGGCAGGGCAACTCCGGCGGCCCACTCGTCGACGAGCAGGGGCGGGCGCTGGGCGTGGTGTTCGGGGCGGCGGTCGACAACACCGACACCGGCTTCGCGCTCACCCTCGCGGAGGTCACCGGCCAGATCGCGGTCGCGCAGCAGGCGACCGCGGAGGTCGACACCGGGGCCTGCATCGTCTGAGGCGCCGTCTCCTGGTGGCGGTCAGGTCGCCCCGAGGAACCGCACGATCTCGCTGTGACATCTTCTGGGGCGCCGTCTCCTGGTGGCGGGTCAGGTCGCCCCGAGGAACCGCACGATCTCGGCTGTGACTTCTTCGGGCCGCTCCTGGTGCACGTAGTGTCCGGCCGACCCGATGCTGACCAACTCCCGGCGCGGCGCCCATGTGGTGCACCTGCGCAGCGTGCCGACCAGCACGTACGGGTCGAGGTCACCGTGGATCTGCAACGCCGGCCGGTCCACCCGACGGTCCATCGCGGTCATGAACCGGTGTCCGTCCGGCCGCCACTGGCTGCGGAACCACCAGCGCTGGTACTCCAGCGCGCTGTGCGCCGCGCCGGGTATCTGGATCGCGGACCGCATTCGCGCCGCGGCGTCGGAGAACTCCGGCGCCCCGGACCACGCCGGCCCGGCGTGCGCGAGCATGGCCCGCTCGACCGCGACGCCGTCGCGCTTGGTCCAGCGCCGCTCCGGTAGCCACGGCGGCTGGTTGCGCAGGAACGCAGGCAGCCAGGCGGTGCGCTGCGCCCGGTCGCGCAGTACCGCACGCTTCAGCGCGATCGGGTGCGGCGAGGCGATCAGCACGATGGAGTCGACCAGCCGCGGGTGCAGCACCGCCGTCGCCCAACACACGAGGCCGCCGTCCGCGTGCCCCACGAGCGTTGCCTCCGAGTGGCCGAGCGCGCGGATCAACCCTGCGACGTCGCCGGAGAGCGTCCAGCCGTCATATCCGCGCGGGGGCTTGTCGGAGTCGCCGTAGCCGCGCAGGTCGACCGCGACAGCGCGGAAGCCGGCCTCGGCGAGCCCGGTGAGCTGATGGCGCCACGACCACCAGAAGTCCGCGAAGCCGTGCAACAGCACGACCAGTGGGGTGCCCGGTGTGGTCGGGCCGCACTCGGCGACGTGGAACCGGATGCCGTTGGCGTGTACGTCGCGGTGTATCCACGGGCCGTCGAGACGGACCGAGGAAGGATCGGGAATCGCCACAGTCGACCCCCGTCAGCGGCCGAGGGCGCCGCCCGACGGCCGTTCCTCGACGCCCTTGACCGTGGTCGGCAGCACGTTCATGGCCTGCTTGAGCGAATCGATCGTCTTCTCCGGCGCGCGCAGCTTGCGCACCCGCAGGTACCCGATCAACGCCAGCACACTCGCGACGATCAGCATCAGCAGGAATACGATCAGGAACGCGAGCCAACGCGGCAGCCAGATGTCGAGCAGTTCGGCGACGAAAAAGAAAAAGAAGAACGCGCTGAACACCAGCACCGTCAGCGCGAGGATGAAGAACAGGCTGCCCTGCAGGCCCTTCTTCACCTCGCCGGTGACCTCGGCCTTCGCCAGTTCCACTTCGGCCCGCACCAGCGTGGACACCTGGGTGGTGGCGTCCTTGACGAGGTTGCCGATGCTCGACGTGCCGGGCATCTGCACGTCCACGTCGGAGAGCGGAATGGAGGCGACGGAGCCGGGGACGTCGGCCTCGTGGCGTCCGCGGCCGCTCCCGCCGTTGCTGCTCGAGATGCTCACTCGTCGTCCCCTCCGGTTCTAGTCGTTTCGGCGTGCTTCGTGCGCGCGTCCGCGGCGTAACAGTAGCGCCGATCCGAGCAGTGATGCGGTCAGGGACGACAACAACACCGCGACCTTCGCGACGTCGAGCGCCGAATCGCCCACGTCTTCCAGCGAGAGTTCGGCGATGAGCAGGCTGACTGTGAAGCCGATCCCGCCGAGTACCGCTAGCGCCAGCAGGTCCGCATACCTCAGCCCGGCCGGCCGCTTCGCGAGACCGACCTTTATCGCCACCCAACTCGTTCCGAAGATGCCCAACGGTTTGCCGATCAGCAGTCCGGCGGCGATCGCCAGAGCGATCGGGTTCGTGGGCAGCGACTCCAGCAGCGCCGGGTCGATCGCCACCCCGGCTGCGAACAGCGCGAACACCGGTACGCAGAAGGCCGCGGAGAACGGCTGAAACCGGTGCTCGAGCCGCACGGCGGGCGCGTACTCCTCGCCCCTGTCGGGCCGCACGCGAGTCAGCAGACCGAAGGCCACACCGGCGAGGGTCGCGTGAATCCCCGAGTTGTGCAACGCGAACCAGACGAAGCAGGCGAGCGGGACGTACACCCATGCAGTCGTGATCCGTCGGTGCTGGGCGAGGGCGTACCCGACGAGCCCGGCCAGACTGGCAAGCAACCACCACGCGGCGATCGATGCGGTGAACAGCACCGCGATGAGCACGATCGCCACCAGGTCGTCGGCGACCGCCAGGCTGAGCAGGAACGCCCGAGCGGCCGCCGGGATTCGCGATCCGGTGATCGACAACACGCCGAGCGCGAAGGCGATGTCGGTGGCCACCGGGATCGCCCAGCCCCGGTCCATCCCCGCTGTGCCCGCGCCGATCATCGCGGCGATGACCGCCGGCACGACGACCCCTCCGAGCGCGGCGAGGATCGGCAGCGCCGCGCGTTTGCGGTCCGCCAACTCACCGACGACCAGTTCGCGTTTGAGTTCCAGGCCCGCAACGAAGAAGAACACGGCGAGCAGACCGTCCTGCGCCCATTCGCCGATGCTCAGGTGCAGGTGCAGCGCCGACGGCCCGACCTCCCAGTCGCGCAGCGCGAAGTACGCCTCGGAGGCCGGCGAGTTCGCCCAGATCAGCGCGGCCGCCGCCGCGGCGAGCAGGATGGTGCCGCCGACGGTCTCGGTGCGCAGGTAGCGCGCGAACTCGGAGCGCAGGGGCGCGGCCACAGCGGCTCCCGTCGGGTCGGCATGCGGATACGGTTGCCGACCAGGCTTCCCGGCGCACCGAGATCGATCGTAGGCGACGCCGGTCTCGGATCCAGGGATCAGGCGTTTCCAGGGATCAGGCGTTCTTGATGGCGTCGAAGACGGCGGGGTCGACGAGGGTGGAGGTGTCGCCGAGTTCGCGGCCTTCGGCGATGTCGCGCAGCAGGCGGCGCATGATCTTGCCGGAGCGGGTCTTGGGCAGCTCGGGCACGATCTTGATCTCGCGTGGTCGCGCAATCGGGGAGATCTCGCGGGCGACCGCGGCCTTGAGTTCGGTGACCATGGTGTCGGGGTCCGCGCCGGT
>DATDBL010000068.1:0-2303 GCA_036524855.1 Aldersonia sp.
CTCGCCCCGGCGACATGCTCGGAGCACCTACCAGCCGTCCGGCTGGCCGGCTCGGCCGACTGGCCAGCCGCCCGCTCGTACTGGGCAGACTCTTGCACGACGGGGAGGATGTCGCACGAATGTTTCTGGGGATGTTGCGGTGACTCGGGCCGGCGAGGTGGCGGGCTTGGCGGGTGTGGTTCAGGGGGTTCTGCCTCGCCGCGATCGTTTAGAGGGCGGCGGGGTTGGTGTGGCGCCAGAGTTTGAGCAGGTTGTGGGTGGCTGTGATCAGGTTCCATTCGCTGTTTGCGGCGGCGAGGCCGCGTCGGGACAGGGTGCGGATCTTGCGGTTGTGTTTGATCTGGGCGAACACTGGCTCGACGGACGCTGATCGTTTTTTGTAGAGCCGTTTCCCGCGCGGGCTCTGAAGCTTGGCGATCATTGTCGTGGTCGCTGACTCGGCGCGGCCGGCGCGTCGTTCTCGGAGCATGTGGTTGACCCGACCGCGGGTCAGGCCGAGTTCCTGGGCGGCAGCATCGTTGGTGATCTCGCCGGCTTCGACTCGGGCGAGCACCACTGATCGTGCTTTGCCTTCTTCGTTGATCCCACGGAGTTTGTGGACGTTGCCCGGTGCGATCAGCGACTCGACACCGGCAAGATTCATGTTGGGCTCACTGAAGTAGCCGGCGTCAGCGAGCACGGTGCGGACCCTGCCCTTGGCGCCTGCTCGACGCAGGTTGGTCTTCGCGGCGCGGACCATCGGCGCGAACGATCCGGCGTCATTGGATTGGTTGATGACCTCGACAGCCACGACGTACTGATCCTCGGTGACCATCGTCTGGGCGTTGTAACCCTGCATGAAGCCGCCCTTGACGGGCAATAGCCGACTCTGCGGATCGGTCGTGTTCGCGTGCTTACGTGACCGATGACGCGCCGTGTCGGGCTTGGGTGGCCGGCCACGAACCGGACGCCCAGTCTCGGCTTCTTGCGCCGCCCGGCGTTCCATATGCGCCTCGAACGACTTGGCCTTCGCCTCGGTCTCCAGCTCGTCGAGCAACTCACGCAACCGGGCTCGCCGACGCGGACCGCGGGACTTCACGTCATCAGCCACCACCGAATCGTCAGCAGCTTCGGCGGCGTCCTCGGCGGCGTCGGTCACTTCGGCCTCGGCGAGGATCTCCGCAGCGAGTTGCTCAGCGGTGCGGTTCGCGTCCTGTGACGCGTTCGCCGCCAGTTTGGTGCCATCGACCGCGAGGAGCCCGACGCGCAGCACCCCAGCGCGAGCACACAACCCCAGGACCTGCGCGAACAAACCAACGATCGCGTCAGCATGTGTCGCCCGAAACCGGGCGATCGTCGCGTGGTCCGGTGCCTGGTTCGCGGCGATCACCCGGAACGGCACATCTTCGACACACCGTCGCTGAATGCGGCGGCTCGAGCGTTCACCGATCGCGTACGCGTACACGAGCAGCCCAACCATCATCGCCGGGTGATACGCCGCCCCGCCCCGCCCGTCGTCTCGATACGCGGCCACGAACGCGCTCAGATCGAGCTCATCGACAGCATCAAGAACGAACCAGGCCAGATGGTCCTCGGGCAACCACTCCGCCACCGACGGCGGCATCAGAAACAGCTGATCACGATCAACACCAACGAAGTTGTGCGCCACCGACCAATCATGCCCCCGACCGCGAAACGCGAGCAGGACAGTCAAGATTCATGCGACACCCTCAATGTCGTGCAGAAGTCTGACCACTTCCGCGGCGAAGCGCACGAGCGTTGCGTCGAGGACAACGAGGGTGGCGCCAGAAGGATGCCGTTGCGACGACGGGTACTGCTGATACCCTGGGGGGTATATGTAGACAAGTGACGTGCAAGACGTGCGACCGGCCGACGTGGGCAGGATGCGGAGCTCATGTCGATCAGGTGCTCGGGCACGTACCGCCGGCGCAACGTTGCCGGTGCGGCTCGAGTCCGAAGCCGGCAGCTTCGCCGGGCGAACCGCGTCAGTCGCGCTTCGGCCGGCTGCTCGGGCGCCGCTCCGCTGCCGTCTGAGCGCGTGCTGGCCCCCCGGGGGGCGACGATGCCATCGGTCAGCGCCCCCCGAACCCGGCAGGGTTTCGCACGACTCCCGTGCAGAAGTCTGACCGCATCCGGAAGCGAAGCGCGCGACCGTTGCATCGAAGAGGACGCGGCTTCTACCCCGACAGCTGGAGCGGGGTCTAGGCGGTGAGTGATCCGTCGGGGAGGTCGAACCACCGCAGGTGCTCGAACGCGGCCGACAGCGTCCCCGGGCTCGGGTCCGCCTCGGTCCAGGACGGCGC
>DATDBL010000069.1:0-14945 GCA_036524855.1 Aldersonia sp.
TCTGCCCGGCGGCCGCGCCGTCGTTTGTGCCCGTGTCACCGAGCCCAGGAGCAGGCAATTGACCACGAATGACGTCACCGGCGACCTGGCCCAGGTCGGTAGGCAGCTGTGGTGGCTGCTGCTGATCCGCGGCATCTTCGCCGTCATCTTCGGCATCGTCGCGATCGTGTGGCCGGACATCACGACGTGGGCGCTGGTGGTCGTGTTCGGTATCTACGCGATCATCGACGGGGTGGTGGCGCTGGGCCGGGCCTGGCAGGCCCGGGGACGGTTCGCGGACTGGGGCTGGTGGGCTCTGATCGGCGTCGTGTCGATCGGCGCCGGCGTCGTCGCGCTGGTGTGGCCGCAGATCACCGCGCTCGCGCTGCTGTTCGTGATCGCGTTCTACGCCATCCTCTTCGGTGTGCTCGAGCTGATCGGAGCGTTCACCGCCCGCAAGATCCCCGGTTCCGCGTGGGGCTGGCGGCTGGCGGCGGGCATCCTCGCGATCATCCTCGGCATCGTGCTGCTCTACACGCCCGGCACCGGCATCCTCGCGATCATCTGGGTGCTGGGCTGGTACGCGATCTTCTTCGGGGTGCTGCTGATCGTCGCGGCGTTCTCGCTGCGCGGGGCGGTCAAGAAGCTGTGAGCCCGGTCAGGGAGCGGTGACCTCGACCTTCGGCCGGGCGGTGGAGCCGCGCACGATCAACGTGGGGTCGAGGATCTTTTCCGCCGGTTCGGCGTCGGCGTCCTCGAGTCGGCGGATCGCGTACTCGACGGCGTAGCGTGCCAGTCCGTCGGCATCCTGCCGCACGGTGGTCAGGTCGATGCGCGACAGCGCCGCGAACGCGCTGTCGTCGTACCCGATGATCGAGACGTCGCCCGGCACGTCCACGTGGCCGCGGACCAGGGTGTCCATCAGCCCGACGGCGCAACGGTCGTTGCCGGCGAGCACCGCGGTCGGCAGCGTGTCCTCGGCGAGCAGCAGTCTGCCGGCCGCGATCCCGGCCTCCTCGTCGTGCGCGCCGGGGATGACGCGGACCCCGTCGCCGAGGCCGTGTGCCTGCATGGCGGCGACGTAGGCGTCGCAACGCTCCCGAGAAGCGGGTGCGTCGCCGCCGTCGATGTGCGCGATGCACCGGTGGCCGAGGTCGACGAGGTGGTCGACGGCGGCGGAGATGCCCATCGCGTCGGCGGTGAGCACGCTGTCGAATCGTCCCCGCTCCGCCATCGGGCGGCCGACCACGACGACGACGGCCCGCTCGGCGAGCGCGTCGAGATAGCGTTCGTCGGTGCTGGTGCCGAGCAGGATCACCCCCTCGCAGCGGTGCTGCAGCAGCGCCTCGATCGCCTCGCGTTCGTCGCGGCCGGGGGCGTTGACGCCGAGCAGCACCTCGTAGCCGGCGGCCTCCGCGGTCGGGTAGATCGCGGTGACGAGGTCGGCCTGGAAGCGCTGCTGCACGTCGACGAGGACCCCGAGGGTGCGGCTGCGGCCACGGGCGAGCAGTCGCGCGGCGCTGTCGGGCGCGTAGCCGAGTTCCCTCGCGGCCGTCAGCACGCGTTCCCTCGTCTCCTCCCCCGCGCCCGGCTTGTTGCTGAAGATCAGCGAGACCAGCGTGCGCGAGACGCCGGCGCGGCGGGCGACGTCGTCCATGGTCGGACGCCGTTTCGTCCGTCCCGACGACCGCTCCGATCTCTGGCTGCGTGCCATCTCGCCCCTTTGTCTTGACAATGTGATGTGGCGCACCTCATAGTAGTGCACTGAAGCGCGGCAGTGAAGCGCTTCAGATCCCGCTCGGCACCGCGAGGAAGGCCCGACCGTATGTCCATCCGCACCAACGCCGCCCGCCCACGGCGGTTCCTCACCAAGCTGACGATCATCTCGACGCTCGGTGGGCTGTTGTTCGGTTACGACACCGGGGTCATCTCCGGCGCGTTGCTCTACATGAAGGACGACCTCGGCCTGAGCCCGCTCGGCGAGGCCGCCGTGGTCAGCGCGCTGCTGTTCCCGGGTGCCGCGCTCGGCGCGCTGATCGGCGGCCGCCTCGCCGACCGTCTCGGGCGCCGCGGCACCCTGCTGGTCTGTGCGCTGCTGTTCTTTGTCGGCGCGCTCGGTTGCGCGCTGGCACCCGGCATCGGCGCGATGGTGGCGGCCCGGATCGTGCTCGGCCTCGGCGTCGGCGCGGCCGCGGTCACCTGCCCGCTGTACCTCGCGGAGATGGCTCCGGTGGAGCAGCGGGGCCGGATGGTGACGATCAACGAACTGATGATCGTGACCGGCCAGATGCTCGCGTTCTCCGTCAACGCCGTGCTCGACCGCGTCGTCGACGACCCACACGTGTGGCGGACCATGCTCGCCGTCGCCGCCGTCCCGGCTGTCCTGCTGTTCGTCGGCATGCTCACGCTGCCCGAGTCGCCGCGCTGGTACGCGGCGCAGAACCGCCCGTTCGACGCGCGCCACGTGCTCGAGATCAGCCGTCCAGTCGCCGCCGCCCGTGCCGAACTCGCCGTGATCACCGAACACGCCGGGCGCAAGGGTGCCGCCGGCAATGGCGACGCGGTGCGCAACCTGAAGGCCAACCCGTGGATGCGCCGGCTGCTGTGGATCGGCTGCGGCCTGGCGGTGGTGCAGCAGGCCACCGGGATCAACACGGTGAACTATTACGCGCCGACCATCTTGGAGCAGAGCGGGTTCGGCATAAGTGCGTCCCTCGTCGCGACGGTCGCCGTCGGCGTCACCTCGGTCGTCATGACCATCGTCGGCATCATCCTGCTCGGCTTCGTCGCCCGTCGCCGCATGCTGCTCACCGGGTTCGTCGGGGTCGCGGCGTCGCAGGCGCTGCTCGCGCTGGTGTTCACGTTGCCCGAATCCACCGTCCGCAGCTACGTCATCCTCGCGGCGATGCTGGTGTTCGTCGCCTTCGTCCAGTGCTTCATCGGTACCTGCGTGTGGCTGCTGCTCTCGGAAATCTTCCCGCTCGCGATCCGCGGTTTCGCGATGGGCATCGCCGTGTTCGTGCTGTGGACCACCAACGCGCTGATCTCCTTCGTCTTCCCGATCCTCAACTCCGCGATGGGTTCGACCGGCACCTTCGGGGTGTTCGTGCTGATCAACGTCGTGTCGATCTACTTCGTCGCGCGGTTCGTCCCCGAGACCAAGGGCCGCACGCTCGAGTCGCTCGAGGACGAATTCCGCGGGGACGCGCTTGCGGCTCGGGCTGTCGTTCGTGAGCCTGTTCTCGTCGACTGACCTGGGGTTACGCTCGAACCCGTCGCACCTTGCGACGGGTTCGCTTGCCTTCTATCGGAACTGCGCGACGGTCGCCTCCACCTCGTTGGGCGGGAACCCGTTGAGCCGGTAGCAGTGCTCGATCGCCTCACGCTGCCGCTTCCGCGGCCAACTCCGGATTACGTATCCACGGCCGTAGGCGCGTGCGTTGCGCAGTTCCCAGCGCGCCCCACGGACGAGCCGGAGCGTGAATCCGCCCTGCGGGACGACCCGCGCGTCCCGCGGGACCAAGTAGTGAACCGTGGCGACCATCAGCGTTCCTTCCCCGCCGACGTCGTTCCGTTGTCGGCGTGCGATCAGCACCGTGCCACGGAGCACCGACAACTTCCGGCAGCACACGCTGTCGCCGGTCGGAATGAGACGAACTCCTCACCCCGCTTTCGCCGAGAGCGCACCTTCTGGCTTTGCGACGAAAGGTGCGCACTCGCCGGGTCGGCGGAGGCTTGCGCGCCGCTCGTGCGCGACTGAGGGGTCCCCTCACCGTCGTTTTCGCACGTCTGGGGTCCCCTGAGTCGGTCGGTGTCGCTATCGAGGGTGCCCCTGACTGTAGTGGCGCGGGCGGGGTCCGCCCGGTCACCGTGTTGTCACGACCGTCTGGCCGCCGACACGCCGAGAGCTGCGGCCAGTGGGGCGGTCTCGCGGTGCCGCCGGCCACGAGTGTGCTCTGCTGGCGGTGTCTTCTCGACGTTTGCCGCCAGGAGAGCACACTCGTCGTGACGAGACGTGGTCCGGGGCGCTATTCGACGACGAACCCGAACGCGTCGGTGCCGCGCGTGCAGGTCACGAGCACCCGCGGCGCCTGCGACGGGCCGCAGTCCCAGCCGTCGATGCTGTGCGGTTCGCCGGTGGCCAGGTACTGGCCGTAGCTCGTGGCGACGGGCATCACCTCGGCGCAGCCGACCTCGCTGCCATCGAACACGACGACACGCAGCGCCCCCTCGGGTCCCCGCACGGTTTCGCAGGGCGTGTCGGCGGAGTCGGGTGTGTGGGTGGCGGCCTCGGATGCGGGACCCGCCGGGCTGTCCGCAGTCGCGGTCGTGCCTGGTGCGGTCGAGTCGCCGCCGCAGCCCGCGAGCACCGCGCAGGCGGCCAGAGCGACGAGGGTGCCGGGGATGGCGGGGATGGCAGTGGCTCGCACGTCGCCACCGTATCGTTTCGCATGATCGGATCCGCGCATCCCGGTGCACCACGGCGCGCGCGGACTGCTGCCGACCTCCTCGAAGGTCACGGATGGACCACCCGTTCCCGAGTTCGTCTGCGGCGCGCACGACCGGTGACTGCCCACCCATTTGGCCCGTGCAGTTGCCCTCATGGGTCGCTGCCCATCCAACAACCGGAGAAGTAGCATTAGTGCTACCTTGGGGTGTGGAGAGTTTCGGGTTGAAGGAACTGCGCCAGCATGCCAGTGACTACGTCAAACGTGCCGAAGCTGGGGAGACGATGCTGATCACGGTCGCCGGCCGGCCGAGCGCGATCCTCGGCCCGGTCGGGCGGAAGGCGTGGTGTGCCTTCGACGAGGTCGCCGACATCTTTCAGACGGACACGGATCCGGCGTGGGCGGGTGACCGCAACCTGATCGACGATCCGATCGCGGACCCCTGGGCCCCGCGGTGAGGACGGTGCTCGATACGAGCATCCTGATCGCGAACGATGTCCCGCCCATTGAGGGGGAGGTCGCGATCAGTGCCGTGAGCCTGGCAGAACTGCACTTCGGACTCCTGGTCGCGACCACCGCGCAGCAGCGAGCTCAGCGGTTGCAGCGCCTGATCGCCGTGGAACGCAAGTTCGAACCCCTGCCCGTCGACGCAGGTGTCGCTCGAAGTTACGGGCAGCTGGCCGCAGCCGTGCGAGCGTACGGCCGCAAACCTCAGCCCAGAGCCCTCGATCTGATGATCGCCGCGACCGCGCACGCGAACAACGCCCGACTCGTCACCCGCAACGCGAACGAACTTCACGGCATCGAACACCTGCTGGGTGTCGACACCTTCTGAGGACAACCTGCCCTCGAGGTAGGTTGCCGTTACTGGCGGCGATGGCGGTGGTCGAGGCCGAACGGTCGCGCGCATGCCGCCTGGCTGGTGAAGGGCCGCGACGGCGGCGCTACCTCCACATCTGAGGAACCGTCCGCAGCTCGTCGACGTCGAACCGGTATGACAGGTCCCATGGAACCGGCACTCTGTGTCGATGTGGATGCGCTGCAGCGGATGTCGCGTTCGCTCAGCGCGGATGCCGAGGTGCTGGGCGCGGTCGACGTCAGCGCGGCGACGAACCTGGTCGCGGCGGCGTTGGCGAGCAGCGCGACCGGCGCCGCGGCCGTGTCGCTGGCGGACCCGATTCGCGCGGCGTATGCGGGCATCGCCGCACGCTTGCGTGACGTCGCCGCCGGGATCGACCGGCACGTCCGCGGCTGCGTCGCGTCGGATCAAGCCACGGCGCAGCGTATCCCGGCACAGCGATGAGCCTTGCGCTGTCCGATCTGCGGGCCTGGCGACCCGATGCCCTGATCGAGGCGGCACAGCTGCTCACCGATCTGGAGTCCACGACGCAGACCATCAGCGACACCGCCCGCGACCGAATCGCCACCGACGCGTGGGACGGTCGGGCCGCAGCCGCCGCCGCGGCCGCGGTGTCGGCGGCGCATCGGGATGTGTCACGCGCCGGGGTCGGCGTGCTCGCCTGCATCGCCGCGTTGCACGAGGCCGCGGCCACACTGCACCCTGCGGTCCGCGCCGCACTCGGCATCGCCGACGAGGCCCGCGCCGCCGGGTGCACCGTCACCGACAGCGGGGAGGTCGTCGCGTCGGTGGTGACGGTGGGCGACCCCGTGCTCGATCTGCTGTTCGCCGACCGCCTGCGGGAGCGGGCGCAGACCCTGCGGGAGCGACTCGAAGCGGCGCTACAGGCGGTCACCGAAGTCGACGCCGCCGCCGCGGACCGATTGCGCGGCGCGGCAACCCAGATCTGCGAACTCGCGAGCGGCCTGACGTCCCTGCGCGAATCGGTGCGTGCGGTGATGGACGGTCGGGCGCTGCTCCCCGCGGATCCGGTTGCCCTCGCAGGGTTCTGGTCGGACCTGTCGCCGACCGAAAAGGATGCGCTCGCAACGTGGGACCCCGCGATCGGGAACCGCGACGGCCTGCCGGCCGGAGACCGCGACCACTACAACCGGCGCTATCTCGACCTGCTCGCCGAGACCGCCGCGCGCGACCTTGCCGCGCTCGACGCGAGACGTCCCGAATGGGCACAGGGACAGAATATTCCGCCCGATCAGAGCAGCCGTGACATGCGGGTGCCGACCGAGGCGGAGGTCGCCGGCCGCCGCGCCTACGACGACTGGTCCCGCGAGCGCGACGCACTGCGCACGGTCGCGGCCGGCTACGCGGCGGTCCACACCGAGGTGATCGCACCCGACCGGCACCTGCTCGCCATCGACACGCACGGGCGGGTCGCGATCGCCACACACAACCCCGACTTTGCCTCGCACGTGGCGACATTCGTTCCCGGCACGGGCACGAAGCCGAGCACGATCGGCACGGATACCGAACGCGCACAACGGATGAGCGAAGCGGCGCAGACCGCCGACTCGGGTTCGCGCGTCGCGGTGGTGACCTGGTACGGATATCCCGCCCCGCCGACGCTGCTGCACGCCGCGAGCGACGGCTACGCCGACGACGGCGCCGAGAGGCTGCACTCCTTCCAGGACGGGCTGCGCGCCGCGCATCTCGGGCCTCCCGCGCACACGACCGTCGTCGGACACAGCTACGGCACACTGGTCGTCGGCGCCGCCGCGACCTCGGTCCCGTTCGCGGCCGACGACCTCGTCCTCGTCGGCAGCCCCGGCATCGACGTCGCGCGCGTGGAGGATCTGCGCCTGGCCGGCGTCGACCCGGCCGAGAACCACGCCCACGTGTACGCGACCGCATCGTCGACAGACCCAATACCGTACGTCGGCGACCTGCTCGGTCCGGTCCTGCACGGCGTCAACCCGGTGCGGGACGACTTCGGGGCGACCGTCTTCGACAGCGGCCCCGGCGAACCCGCGCGCATCGGCGGCATCGCCGTGTCCCCGCTGAATCCTGGCGCGCACAGCGGGTATTGGGAGCCGGGCAGCGTCGCGCTGACGAACCTCGGGCGGATCATCGCGGGCCTCACGCCCAGTAGTGCCCCGCCGGGGTGAGTTCGCCGCGTCCTGAGGTGAGCGCAGCGACCACCGCCGCAAGGTCGTCCGGGTCGGCGCTCGACAGCGTCAGCACCGCCCGCGCGCCGTACTCGACGCCCGCGACGTCGACACCCCGGCCGCGCAGTTCGGCCTCGATCCGGCCGGCGTCGGCGTGGTCGACGGCAAGGGTGAAGGTTTCGCGACGAGTGCGCGGGACGAGCGTCGCCGCGTCGACGACGATCTTGACCGCACCCGAGTACGCGCGCACGAGCCCACCCGCGCCGAGCTTCACCCCACCGAAGTATCGCGTGACCACCGCGACGACGTTGGTGAGGTCGCGACCCTGAAGCACCTGTAGCATCGGCACGCCCGCGGCGCCGCCGGGTTCGCCGTCGTCGTTGGATCGGGCCTGCCGCTGCCCGGGGTCGTCGCCGAGGACATAGGCCCAGCAGTGGTGGCGGGCGTCGGGGAACTCGGCGCGGATGGCGTCGAGGAACGCGGTCGACTGGTCGATGTCATCGACCCGGCGCAGGCTCGCGATGAACCGGGACCGCTTGATCTCGGTCTCGGCGCGGACCTCGTTGTGATCGGCGAGCGTGAACACCGCATTCACCGTAGAGGACGCGGCAACTGCCCGAACGGCGAGTATCGGTGACGCCCGACGTGAGTTTAATGGATGCGGGGGAGACAGGAAGGAAGCACGGATGCTGCAGAACGACTTCTACACAGTCGAGGCGCAGGGCAATTACGAACTCGTCGGGATCGGCGATCTCGACCTCGAGGAAGGCGGCCGGATCCCTGAGTGCCAACTCGCGGTCGCGACCTTCGGCGAGCCGAACGCCGACCGCAGCAACACCATCCTCATCCCCACTTGGTACTCGGGCACGCACGCGATCTGGCGCGACGTCTACATCGGCCCCGAGCACGCCCTCAACCCGGAGGAGTACTTCATCGTCGTGGTGAACCAGATCGGCAACGGTCTGTCGACGTCACCGCACAACGCGCCCGAACCTATCGCGGGCAGCAAGTTCCCGAACATCCGGATCGGCGACGACGTCGTCGCGCAGGAACGCTTGCTGCGGGAGAAGTACGGCATCGAGGAACTCGCACTGGTCGTCGGCGGGTCGATGGGCGCGCAGCAGACTTACGAATGGGCCGTGCGGTTCCCCGACCGCGTCCAGCGCGCGGCGCCGATCGCCGGCACCGCGCAGAACACCCCGCACGACTTCCTCTTCACCCAGACATTGATCGACACCGTCACCGTCGACCCTGGCTGGGCGGGCGGCGACTACGCGTCCAACACCGACGTCGTCGACGGGTTGAAGCGGCACGCGATGCTGTGGTCGGTGATGGGTTTCTCGACCGAGTTCTGGAAGCAGGAGCACTGGCGCTCGCTCGGCTTCGAGACCCGCGAGGCGTTCCAGACCGGATTCATGGAACCGTACTTCGAGGTGATGGATCCCGGCGACCTGCTGAACAACGCGTGGAAGTGGCAGCGCGGCGACGTCGCCCGGCACACCGACGGCGACCTTGCCGCGGCGTTGGGTCGGATCACCGCGAAGACGTTCGTCATGCCGATCTCGGAGGACATGTTCTTCCCGCCCCGCGATTGTGCCCCCGAGCAGGCCCTGATCAAGAACAGCGAACTCCGGGTGATCGAGTCGATCAGCGGTCATCTCGGTCTGTTCAACCTCGAACCCGCCTTCATGGAGCAGGTCGACGCGCACCTGCGCGCCCTGCTCGCCCTGTAGCCGAGTGTCAGGTCAACGGGCGCGACGCCGATCGTAGGCGTCGACGCTGGTCACCGTGCCGATCGCGAACAGCACCATCGCGAGCACGACCAGCCACGGAATCCACATGCCTGGAACCGTAGGCCGTGCCCGCCCCGGTTCCGGGTTGCCACACCGCCCCGCGGGGGCACTGCGTAGTGAAATGGCGGCTCCAACGGCCGATGCTGCGACCATTTCCATGCACGGTCGGCGGACGGCGGCAGCGAGCGCATACCCGGCTCAAACAGGGGTTTCTGCCGGAAGATCCATGCGCTCGGCGTAGTACGGTGCGCGGGCGGGCTAGTCGACGACGGTCGACACCCAGGGACCCTCGTCGGTGATCGCGACCGCGTGCTCGGAGTGGGCGGTGCGGGATCTGTCCGCCGAAGTCGGTGTTCACGCGGGACCCGCGTTCCTTCGCGACAGCACCGATCGCGGCGGAGACTCCCCGAGTCGACCACCTGGCACCGCCGCGGCAATCCCCGCCTCGAGGGCGAGGAGGTTCACTCCGGGTTCCGCCCGGTCCGAGCGGCGCGCGTGGGTTGAGTGCCCTCTCCGCGACCACGTTCACTCCTGGCGGCGCGGGGTTCCCGCGCGCAATCGACGGATTGCGGTCGCTCAGGAGACGCCCGCCTCCTCACCCGGATGAAGCTGAGACTGTATCTCCCGCAACGATTCCGGCGTCAAGACCAGATCGTGCAGGGACAACGCCCAGTCGAAGCGCGCGGTGGACCAACGGTGCACGGGCCCGGACCACCGCAGCTCCCACGGCTCGGCGGATCGGGGACGGCGCGCGAGCGACCCACTGAGCCCACGTTGCCCGATCGAGGCCTGGAACGCGCCGGTGTCGTCGTAGGTGTGCACATACTGCACGTCGAGATCCATCCGCACATGCGTGCGCAGCGGTATCGCCGTCACGTTCTCGCGGAACCACCGCTGACGCTGCGCTCGTTCCTCGTCGCCGCGAGCAACCGACTGGCGGTGCTCCTCCTCGGCCGTTCGGGACGGCCCCGACCAGCTGAACAGCGAGTCGTCGAACGGTCCGCCGACCTCGAACTCCGTCCACTCGTCGACGCTTCCGTCGGCCGCACGCTGGTACAGCACGAGTCCGGTCTCGACGTCGACGCGGACGACGAGCGGCCCGAGTTTGCGTGGCGGTGGCGCGAGGTCGACCTCCGACACCGGACGCCCGAGGAACGTAGCGTGCCGGACCGGGCCGGCCGGGCGGGTGAAGTCGTCACCGGCGTAGTCGTTGGCGGGTCGGCGAGTCAGCAGATGGGTCCCGTTCCCGCTGTACCGGATCGCCGATGCCGGCGCCGCGATCGGCACGGGATCGTCGCCCGAGAACCGCCAGCACGTCACCCCGTCGGACACCAGGATCGGCGAACCGTCGGCGTGCTCGACCCGGACCTTCGGACCCGACCGCCATACCCGCCGCCGCGTCGATTCGCCGGGGCGCCTCGCAGTGCCGGTGAACTGCGGTGGCGGCTGGTGAGCGAATCCCGCCCACCCCGTACCCGACCCCGGCGCGAACTCCCGGTTTTCGCTCGCGATCACGCCGCGCACGGCCAGATCGGGCCCGTCCACCATCCGCACCAGCACCTCGACCCACGCCGTCACCGCCCACCTCCCGCTCGCATTCCACCATGGCAGCATCACAAGCGTGTGGACCGCCGACGACCTGACCGACTGCCCCGACGGCACCTGGATCGACGCCGCGCTCGACGGCCACAGCCGGGTCCGCTCCCTGGTGCCGCCGGAGTACGAGGCGTACGCCCGGGTGCTGCACCCCGCCACACTCGGCATCGACACCGACGCCGAGCGACCGATCCGCTGGAGCACGATCGCCGACGCCAACGCCCGGGTGATGCATCCGCTCGTGGAATGGGACCGGATCGTGCCGAGCAACGCCAACGGCCAGCCGGGACTGTGGGACGCCGGCCCGGCCTTTCGGGCACCGGTCGCGGTCCGCCGCGCGCTGGCGCACATCCTCGCCCACCACACAGACACGCCGCAGCGCTGCTACTACGCGATCTGGGAGGGCAACACGATCCTCGACGACCTGCGCAGCCACCCGACCGCGCTCACCGTCGAGAGCCTGAACCATTTCGTCGTCGCCGATACCGTGGCGCATGCCGAGGGCGACCTGCGCTCTGTGGTCGCCTCGTACTGGTGGCCGGCCGATCGCGCGTGGTTCGTCGCCGACCACATCGACCTGCAGGCCAGCTACGTCGGCGGTAGCCGGACATGCATCGCCGAAGTGCTCGAATGCCGCGATCTCGAGACGTTTCCCCTCGAACCCGACGACGACGTCACCTCCAACGCCGACACCGTCAACGTCCCGTTCACCGTCGACACCCGGGCGCACCGCGGTTGGCGCGTGCTCACAGCCGACGATCGCGAACACTGGTGGGCATTGTTCGAGGATCGGTTCCACTTCCGCCCGGGTTACGCCGACGACGGCTACGACGGAATCGCGGAACCCAGCCCGTCGATCACCTTCGACCTCACCAAAGCGGCGAACTGGGCCCCACGCGACGCGATCAACGCCGAGGCGATGCGCTGCTTCGTCGCCCACTTCCCCGACGGCCTCGTGGTGCTCGATTGGCAGCACGACGGCTACCTGCTCGACCCGGTGGCGCACACCGCGGAGCGCCACACGCCGTGGCCCGTCGAGGTCTACCCGGACGGCGACTACTACGCCTTCCTCGCCCGCGACCTCGCCGCCGGCACCTTCGGCCATCCGTGGCGGCAGACGCTGTGCGTGTTCGGGACACCCCTGGTCGACACGCTCGGCACAACCCTGCCCACCTGGCTGCCCGTGCTGCGCGTCGACGGTCGGCCGGTGCGGTAACTTACGATCGCGCTGTGCTCGTGATCGGAAGCCGCGCTCGCAACCAACAGCCACCACCCTTCGCGGTGTTCGAGGCTCTGACCCAAGCCGCACCGCGACCCGCACCGTCCGTGGCTGATCCTCCTCGACGACGAGCACGAGCCCACGATCATCGACGTCGTGCGCCCGGAACGGGTCGTGTGGGGATCGATCTGGGCCCGCTATCCCGACGCCGTGATCGAATTCGACCTGTCCGCTCGCGGCGGCAGCACCGACCTTCGTTGGACTCTCTACGTTCGTCCACCGGCACCCTCACCCGCGGCGATCGGTCATCTGCGCAAGCGGATGAACGAGCTGATCAACGCAAACCTGCGATACACCTTCGGCCAGTAAGCAATCCACCTCCAATCGGCCAGCCGACCACGCACCGGAACGGTCGCTGGGGCCGCGGTTTCCAGCCACTATCTCGCGCACGGACAGCGTCGTCCGGTTCGTGCGAGAACCGGGCGACGTCGCAGGCGCGCAACGCGAGCCACAGTTCGTAGCGGTCCTGCGCGGTGTCGAGTCGGTGGCCAGCTTCTACCGCGCTTGCGCTCGAGGAAGCGGGGAAGCATGGATGCCCGGACCGTCGACGGCCACACCCTCGGCGACCCCTCCCAGCGGCAGGTCGCAAATTGTCATCATCGACCGGCCGTTTCGCTGCATAGCAGCTTTGCGACAGAACGGCCTACGACGCATCGTAGAGGCATGACTGCCGAGGCTCACGGATTCCACGGCTACGTCGGTGTCCAGCGCCGCGGTGTGATCGCGCTGCCCGCCGACCTGCGCCAGCGCCTGCACCTGGACGAGCCCGGGGCACAGGTGGAGATCACCGAGCGTGCCGACGGCGTCATCGAGCTGAGGCCGGCGCTGCCGGTGCCGGCCGACCAAGCGTGGTTCTGGACCGAGCAGTGGCAAGAGCGCGAGCGTGAGGTCGACGAGCACGTGGCCGCCGGCCGAGTGGTCGTCCACGAGACCGGCGAGGACTTCCTCGCCCACCTCGACGACCTCGACACCGCCGAGTGAAGTTCGAGACAACCCCCGCCTTCGATGCGGACTACCGGCGACTCAGGGCCGAGCAGGCGGCGGAGTTCAAGAAGGTCGTGCGGGAAAGGTTCGTCCCCGCGTGCGACGCCTTCGCCAACGATCCCGCGACAACGTGGCCGGCCTCGCTGCGGGTCAAAGCCGGTCCGCTCGGCCGCTGGTGTGATGGAGATGACCTGGTCGTTCGCCAGTCCCGACGGCCGCGCGACGTTCGAGTTCGGCACAGTCGACAGCGAGCTGCGCGTGCGATGGCGCCGCGTCGGCGATCACGACGTCTTCAAGAATCCCTGAGCAAGACCCCAGTTCGGCGGAGTCCCGGCCTCCGGCAACGGCGGCGAATCGGCGGCGCGGCGCCTAACCAGCCCCGGCCGGAACCGCGGAAATGGGCTGGCAGTCAATGCATCAGTACCGTGCCGCTTGCCGTCGAATCAAGAGTGGCCGGTCCAGGTCTACCCGGACGGCGACTACTACGCCTTCCTCGCCCGCGACCTCAGCGCCGGCACGTTCGGGCATCCGTGGCGGCAGACGCTGTGCGTGTTCAGTGCGTCCCTGGTCGACACGCTCGGCACGACCCTGCGAACCTGGCTGCCCGTTCTGCGCGTCGACGGTCGTCCGGTGTGGTAGCCGGGACGGCTATTGGGGTGCAGGCGCACTCGGGTCGCCGGCGGTGGTCGCGTGCGCCTATGCGAGGTGCTGCGTGAAGAAGCTGGTCAGCTCGTCGAACGGGATCAGGTTGACGCGCTCGTAGAGATCCACGTGTCCGGCGCCGGGAACGATCACCAGTTCCTTGGCGTCGTCGACGAGGCAGTAGGCCTCTTCGGAGAACTCGCGGGAGTGGGCGTTCTCACCGGCGATGAACAGCATCGGACGGGGCGAGATGGTCTCGATGTCGGCGAACGGGTAGAAGTTCATGAACTTGACGTTGGTGGCGAGCGTCGGATGCGTCGTGGTGTCCGGGCTGTGCCCCCTTGCGGTGCGGTAGAAGTCGTAGAACTCGCGATCGATCGCTCTCGACTGGTCTGTCAGCTGCTCAGGCGTTCCGCCACGTAATCGGTTTCCCCGCCGGCGAATTCCACGTCGCGCTGTTGCGCCGCCTGCGCGAGGACGTTGTTTCGTTGCTCGAGGGTGACCGCATGGTTGGGCCCGTTGCGGTTGGCGCCGCCCAAGTCGTAAAGGCTGACCGTCGCGACGGCCTTGCCGCGCTGATGAAGAAGCTGCCGCTGCCGCAGACCCCGAGCGCGCCGATCCGTTCGTTGTCGACGAACGGCTGGGTGCGCAGGAAGTCAACCGCGGCGCTGACGTTCTCGGTGTAGATGTCCGGCGCGACAGCGTTGCGTGGCTCGCCGCCCCAGAACGACTTATCGAAGGACAGGGTGACGAATCCCTGCTCGAGCGTGAGGGTGAGCGGCAGCATGCTCACGAAGTCGCGGGTGGCCGGGCTGTCCTCGTCGATGGTCACGTCCACGGACGCCGAGCCTGCCGTGAACCGCACGACCGTGCCCACGATGTCCTGATCGGCGCTGTCCGCAGCCGCGCCGGGGCGTGCCGGGAGATGCCGGTGAGGTTCCCTGCGTCGAAGGTGCGGTAGGGCCGGTCGTCTCGTCGCTGGAAGATGCGCCGCACGCGGCGAGGGACAGCATGGGCTTCTCTCGCGGCGGCCACTACCTGCCGGTGCGCTCGCGGTGCTTGCACCCGGGCCAGCAGCAGGGCCGACGCTGGCCTTCCTCGAGCTCCTCCTGGGTCCGGCGAATTCGGCGCTCTCGGGTCTCGTCCTGCTTGGCATCCTCGATCCAGCAGATGAACTCGTTGCGGGCCAAGGGTGTGATGTCG
>DATDBL010000070.1:0-9178 GCA_036524855.1 Aldersonia sp.
AGATCACGAAGTTCGGATCGCGCCGCGCCGACACCGCCGCCCGCAGGCGGCGAACCATCTCCTCGGTGGACACGATCGCCTTGCCGTCGAGGTGTCCGCACCGCTTCGGGTTCACCTGATCCTCGAGGTGACACCCGGCGACGCCGGCGTCCTCGAGCACCGTGACGGTGCGTGCGGCGCTCATCGGTTCGCCGAATCCGGTGTCGGCGTCGACAAGCACGGGAAGGTCGGTGACGCGGGCGATCGCTCGGCTGTGCTCGGTGACCTCCGTCAGGGTCGTCAACCCGATGTCCGGGAGCGCGAGGGCGGCGGAGAAGGCACCGCCGGAGACGTACACGCCCTCGAACCCGATCTCGGCGATCAACTTGGCGGTCAACGGATTGATCGCGCCCGGCAGGCGCTGGATGGTCCCCGACGTGAGCCCGCCGCGGAGGGCGGCGCGCTTGTCGGCGGCCGACGTGGTCGCGGCCAGCAGTCCGCTCATCGGAACAGCCCCTTCGGTGAGCGCGGTGCGCGGGCGAGCACGTCGTCGGACACCGTGAACGTGAGCTGCTGCAGCTCACCCGCTTTCAGGGTGGCGACACGCTGGGCGACGTCGAGGAAGCGGTCCTGCTCCGCGGGGTCGATCACGACGTCGGCGAGGGTGCGGAACTTCGCGATGTACTGCTCGCGCCCGAACGGTCGGGCACCGAGGGGGTGCGCGTCGGCGACGGCGAGTTCGTCGACGATCCTCTCACCGCTCTCGAGCGTGACCTCGGCGCGGGCGCCGAACGCCTTCTCGTCGGGATCGGTCGAGTGGTAGCGCCGCGTCCACTCCGGGTCCTCGGCGGTGGAGATCTTGCGCCACAATTCGACGGTGTCGGGACGCTGCGCGCGTTCGGGGGCGTAGGAACGCTCGTGGTGCCAGGTGCCGTCCTGGAGCGCGACCGCGAAGATGTACATCACCGAGTGGTCCAGCGTCTCGCGGCTGGCGTACGGGTCGAACTTCTGCGGGTCGCCCGAGCCCGTGCCGATCACGACGTGCGTGTGGTGGCTGGTGTGCAGCACGATCGACGCGATCTGGTCGAGATCCCCGATCCGCTCGCGCATGCGGCGGGCGAGGTCGATCGGGGCCTGGCTCTGGTACTCGGCCGAGTGTTCCTTGGTGTAGCTGTCGAGGATCGCGCGCTTCTCCTCGCCCGGGTCGGGCAACGGGACCTGGTACTCGGCGTCGGGTCCCCCGAGCAGCCACGCGATCACACCGTCCTCTCCCTCCCAGATCGGCGACGGCGCACCCTCGCCGCGCATCGCCCGGTCGACGGACTCGATGGCGAGTTTCCCGGCCAGCGCCGGCGCGTAGGCCTTCCAACTCGAGATGGCGCCCTTGCGGGATTGCCGAGTGGCGGTGGTGGTGTGCAGCGCCTGTCCGACGGCCTGGTAGACGGTCTCGGTGTCGAGGCCGAGCAGCGTGCCGATTCCGGCCGCGGCGGACGGGCCGAGGTGGGCAACGTGGTCGATCTTGTGTTCGTGCAGGCACATTGCCCGCACCAGGTCGATCTGGACCTCGTAACCGGTTGCGAGGCCGCGGATCAGGTCGCGACCGCCGCGGCCGGTGTGCTGGGCGACCGCGAGGATCGGCGGGATGTTGTCACCGGGGTGCGAGTACTCGGCCGCGAGAAACGTGTCGTGGAAGTCGAGTTCACGCACGGCGACACCGTTCGCCCACGCGGCCCACTCCGGTGAAAACATCCCGCCCACGCCGAACACCGTCGCCCCCGGCAGATACGGATGCGCAAGAGCCTGCGCCCGCGCGTTTGCGACCGGACGACGGGTCAACGACGCGGCGGCGACCGCGGCGTTGTCGATGATCCGGTTGACGATCATGTCGGCCACGGAATCCGACACCGCGACCGGATCGGTCGCCACCTCCGCGATCTTCCACGCCAGGTGCTCCTCGCGAGGAAAATCCTCCGCCGAGCGATGGGTCCGAACGAGATGCGTCTTCACAGGCCGCCTCCAAGATCTGCCGAGCTCACGGGTGGCGCGGGGCGCCGATCGGGCCGCGCGCGGCCTCGTAGGCGGCGGCGACCCGGTAGAGGCGGTCGTCGGCGAGGGCGGGCGCCATGATCTGTAGGCCCACCGGGAGACCGTCGTCGCGCGACAGGCCCGACGGCACCGAGATCGCGCAGTGCCCGGCCAGGTTCGTCGGCAGCGTGCACAGGTCCGACAGGTACATCGCGAGCGGGTCGTCGACCTTCTCGCCCAGCTTCCACGCCGTGAACGGACTGGTCGGCGAGACCAGGACGTCGGCCTTCTCGTAGGCGGCGTCGAAGTCGCGGGCGATCAGCGTGCGCACCTTCAGCGCCTGCCCGTAGTAGGCGTCGTAGTACCCGGCGGACAGCGCGTAGGTGCCGATCATGATGCGGCGCTTGACCTCCGGGCCGAAACCGGCCTCACGGGTCGCGGCCATCACCTGTTCGGCGCTGCGGGTCCCGTCGTCGCCGACCCGCAGGCCGTAGCGCATCGCGTCGAAACGCGCGAGGTTCGACGACACCTCGCTCGGCAGGATCAGGTAGTAGGCGGCGAGGGCGTACTCGAAGTGCGGGCACGACACCTCGACCACCTCGGCGCCGAGCGCGGTCAGTTGCTCGACTGCGGCGTCGAAGGACGCGATCACACCCGGCTGGTAGCTGTCGGACCGCAGTTGCGACACCACCCCGATCCGGACGCCGCGCAGATCGCCGGCCGCACCCTCGCGCGCGGCCGCGACGACCGGCGGCACCGCCGCCGGCACCGAGGTCGAGTCGCGCGGGTCGTGCCCCGCGATCACCTCGTGCAGCAGCGCCGCGTCGAGCACGGTGCGCCCGCACGGCCCACCCTGATCCAGCGACGACGCGCACGCCACCAGTCCATAGCGCGACACGGTGCCGTAGGTGGGCTTGGTGCCGACGGTCGCGGTCACCGCCGCGGGCTGGCGGATCGATCCGCCGGTGTCGGTGCCGATGGCGAGCGGTGCCTGGTACGACGCCAGCGCCGCCGCCGACCCGCCGCCGGAGCCGCCCGGGATGCGGCTGGTGTCCCACGGATTGCGGGTCGGGCCGAACGCCGAGTTCTCCGTCGACGAGCCCATCGCGAACTCGTCCATGTTGGTCTTGCCGAGCACCGGAATCCCCGCCGCCCGCAGTCGGGACGTCAGCGTCGCGTCGTACGGCGACACCCACCCCTCGAGGATCTTCGACCCGCAGGTGGTGGGCATGTCGGTGGTGGTGAAGACGTCCTTCAACGCCAGCGGCACCCCGGCCAGCGCGCTGGCGGGCTCGGTGCCCTCGGCGCGGGCGCGGTCCACCTGCTCGGCTGCCGCGAGCGCCTGCTCGGTCGCGACGTGCAGGTACGCGTTGTAGTCGCCGTCGACGGCGGCGATCCGGTCGAGGTGCGCGCGGGTCACCTCCACCGACGACGTCTCGCCCGAGGAGATCAGCGACACCAGTTCCGCGGCGGTGGCGCGGGTGAGGTCGGTGGCGCTCACTCACCCTCCCCCAGGATCTGCGGCACCTTGAACCGCTGCTCCTCCACCGCCGGCGCCGCCGCGAGCGCCTCCCCGGGCGGCAGACACGGCTGCAACTCGTCGGGACGGGTGACGTTGGTCACCGGGTTGGGGGTCGCGGTCGCGGGCACGTCGTCGGCGGCCACCTCCGACACTGCGGCGACGTGGCTGAGGATGGCGTCGAGCTGGCCGGCATAGTGGTCGAGCTCGTCTTCGGTGAGATCGAGCCGGGACAACCGGGCGAGGTGCGCGACCTCGTCGCGGGAGATTGCTGGCACCGCGTGCGCCCCTTTCGTCGAGATATTTCTCGGCTCACAGCGTAGCGATCACCCGTTGTACCGCGACGGGTAGCTCGCGGCGTGAGAAGGTATCAGCGGGTGTGTGCCATCGTAGGCCCACTAGTGGCCGGCGGTTGCCGGCAACCGACAACCAACCTGCGGAGAGGACGACGCATGTCTTTTCTGCTTCGCGTGCAACTTCCGGACCGACCCGGCAGCCTCGGGTCCCTCGCGCTGGCGCTCGGCGCGGTCGGCGCCGACATCCTCTCCCTCGACGTGGTGGAGCGCGGCGCCGGCTGCGCCGTCGACGACCTGGTGGTCGACGTCAAGCCCGGCTCCCTGCCGGACACGCTCATCACCGCCGCGGAAGCCCTCGACGGCGTGCGCGTCGACTCGATCCGCCCATTCGCCGGGATGCTCGACACGCATCGCGAACTCGAACTCATCGACCGCGTCGCGACCGCCCCTGATGACCGGCTCAAGGTGCTCGTCGACGGCGCGCCCAGGGTGCTGCGGGTCGGCTGGAGCACGGTGGTCGGGATCGGGCCGCACGGCGTGTATCGCGTGGTCGGGAGCGGCGGCGCGCCCGAGACCCATGCCGGTGACGTGCCGTGGATGCCGCTCGAGAAGCCGACCGTGCTCGACGAGGAGGCCGACTGGGTGCCGCAGATCTGGCGCGACATGGGCACCAAGCTCGCAGCCGCACCGCTCGGGCACAGCGGCAACGCGCTGCTGCTCGGTCGCCCCGGCGGCCCGGAGTTCCGCCCGTCGGAGGTCGCGCGGCTCGGCTACCTGACCGGGATCATCGCGACGGTGCTGGGTTGATCGAACGCGCGCTGAGCTGGTACTCGAGGACGGGTAGCAGCACCCCCGGCACCACCTCCCAGTCCCGCTCGGGCACGCGCACGAAACCGAGGCGCTCGTAGAGGCGGCGGGCCTCGACCATCGACGCCATCGTCGACAGCACCACCGCACGACAGCCCTCGGCAGCGGCGAGATCCAGGACGTGGCGCACCAGGGTGGAGCCCAGTCCGCGACCGCGCGCGGCCTTCGCGACGGCGAGCATCCGGAACTCGAGTTCGTCGTCAGCCGCCAGTGGGGCGTACGACGAGCCGGGCCGCGCGACCGTGATCGACCCCGCGACCCGGCCGTTGTGCACACCGACGAAGATCTCGGTGTCGCGCGCCCGCGCCTCCGTGTCGGCGAGCGTGGCGGCGTACTCCGAGGACGCCGGGATGAAGCCCTCGCCGACGTAGACCTCGGTGGTGAACTCGCCGATCTGCACGTACTCGTCGGGGTGCGCCGGGCGCACGGTCACCACGGTCATGGGTTCGATCATGCCGTACTGCTCAGCGCAGCAGCAGCGCACTGTCGCCGAACTCGTGCCAGAGATACCCCGTATCGATCGCCGTCGCGTACGCCCGGCGCACCGCGTCCGATCCGACGACCGCCTCGAGCAGGTCGAGGTGCGAAGCTCCCGGCGCATGCCACCCGGTGATCAGCCCGTCCACCGCCCGCGTTTCTCGCCGCGCCGAGAGGACGAGATTCGTCCAACCGCCGCCGCCGAGCACCCGGCCGTCGCTCATCGCCCGCGACTCGAGCGCGCGAGTCACCGTAGTGCCCACCGCGACCACGCGCCCGCCGGACGCGCGGGTCTCGTTCACGCGTCGCGCGGTCTCGCAACTCACGGCGTAGCGCTCGGGACTGGGCGGCTCGCCGGTCTCCGGCGAGGAGACCCCGGTGTGCAGCGTGATCGGCGCGATCCCGACCCCCGCAACCACCAGATCGGTGACCAGTGAATCGGTGAACGGTCGTGCCGCGCTCGGCATCTCGGCGCTACCGGGGCGGCGCCCGAACACGGTCCGGTAGTACTCCAGCGACCATCGGCCGTGCAGGTACGCGTAGCTGATCGGCCGGCCGTGACGGCGCAGGTATTCGGTGACGGGCGCCTCGACGTCGACGTGCGCGGTCCACAACCGCCGAGCGGGCGGCAACCACGGTGAACCGAGCCGCAGCGTTATCCCACCGGGCAGGGCGAAACCGTCGCCGGTGTGTAGCTGCGACCAGTCGCTGGGAGCGCCGACCCGGGTCCGGACCTCGACCACCCACGACCCGTCGTCGAGCCAGGTCGCGAAGTGCACGACGACGGGAGTGCCGTCGGGACCGTGGGTGTCGAGGGCGGCGGGCAGCGTCGCCGAGTCGTTCACGACGAGCAGATCGCCCGGCCGCAGGAAGTGCGGCAGCTCGCGAAACACCGCGTGCGTCAGCGTGTCCCCTGCATTGGAAGACGGATCCGACACGAGCAGACGGACCGCGTCGCGGGCGAGGCCGCGTGCCTCCGGCGGGCTGGTCGCCTCACGGTCGGGCGGCAGGATGAACTGTCTCCCGTCGTCGCGCCCGCCGGGTCCGAGGTCGTCGAGGAGTACCGTCATGCCGACACCCCGACCTGGGCCGTCCGGATCTCGCTGGCGAGGTAGCGACCGCTGGGTGGTCGGCCCTCGACGAGCGTGAGCAGCGCCGGCACCACCGTCTCCGGTTCGGGACGGTCGGAGATGTCCTCGCCCGGGAACGCGGCCTGGTGCATCTCGGTGCGCATGTCACCTGGGTCGACGGCGTACACCCGCATGTCGGGTAGTTCCACACCGAGCACCGCGGAAAGCTGATCCAGCGCCGCCTTCGACGAGCCATACCCGCCCCACCCCTCGTAGGCGGCAACGGCGGCGTCCGAACTGACGTTCAGCACGACGCCGCCGGCCTCGCGCAGCCAGGGCAGCAGCGCCTGCACGAGCGCAAGCGGCGCAACGACGTTGGTCTGTTGAATACGCGCCAACTCCGCCGGGTCGAGGTCGGCGAGTCGCGGCAGCGGGCTCGGCCCGAGCCGGCTCGCGTTGTTCACCAGCAGGTCGAGACGACCAAGTTCCCTGACCGCCGCGGCGATCTCGGTCCGGTGCGCGGGATCGGCGACGTCGCCGGGCAGCGCGACGATGCCCGCCACCTCGCGCAACCGGTCGGCTCGGCGCGCGGTCCCGATCACCCGCCACCCCCGGCGCACCAATTCGCGGCTCAACGCGCGGCCGAGTCCGGCGGACGCACCGGTCACCAGCGCGGTCTTGTGTTGTTCCTGCACGGCGTCTCTCCTCGCATCGCTTTTTGCGTGTCGAGACCCATGGTGGAACCTAAAGTAAGGTTTAGGTCAAGTGGAACCGGGTCAGGCGTCGGTGGGTGCCACTGCGCTCTCTTCGGCGGCCGGCGTCACGGCCTCCGGGCCACCGGCGAGCAACCCGCGGAATCCCGCCTCGTCGAGCACGGGTACTCCGAGTTCGATCGCCTTGTCGTACTTGGTCCCCGGCGCCTCGCCCGCGACGACGAACGAGGTCTTCTTCGACACCGATCCCGACGCCTTCCCGCCGCGCAGCAGGATCGCCTCCTTCGCCTGGTCCCGGGAGAAGCCGTCGAGCGACCCGGTCACCACGATCGTGAGGCCGGTGAGGTTGCGATCGATCGACGCGTCGCGCTCGTCGGCCATCCGTACCCCGGCTGTGCGCCACTTCTCGACGATGTCGCGGTGCCAGTCCACGCCGAACCATTCGACCACCGCGGCGGCGATGGTCGGACCGACGCCCTCCACCGCGGCGAGTTGCTCCTCGGAGGCCGCGCGGATCGCGTCGAGGTCGCCGAACTCGGTGGCCAGGGCGCGCGCCGCGGTCGGGCCGACGTGCCGAATCGACAGCGCGACCAGCACCCGCCAGAGCGGACGGCCCATCGCCGTGCCCAGGTTGTCGAGCAGGCGTCGCCCGTTCGCCGACAGCGTCCCCGCCTTCGTGGTGAACAGTTGCGTCTGCAGCAGTTTGTCCTCGTCGAGGGTGAACAGATCCCCCTCGTCGGTGATCACCTTCGCGTCGAGTAACGCGACCGCCGCCTCGTAGCCGAGGCCCTCGATGTCGAGCGCGCCGCGGCCGGCGAGGTGAAACACGCGCTCGCGCAACTGCGCCGGGCAGCCGCGGGTGTTGGGGCAGCGGATGTCGACGTCGCCCTCCTTCGCGGGCGCGAGCGGGGTCTCGCACGACGGGCACGCGGTGGGCATGACGAACTCGTAGGCGTCGTCGGGTCGCAGGTCGATCACCGGTGCAAGCACCTCGGGAATGACGTCGCCGGCCTTGCGGATCGTCACCGTGTCGCCGATCAGCACGCCCTTGCGTTTCACCTCCGCGGCGTTGTGCAGCGTCGCCATCGACACCGTCGACCCGGCGACCGTGACGGGTTCCATCACCGCGAACGGGGTCACCCGACCGGTGCGCCCGACGTTCACCTCGATCCTCAGCAGCTTGGTGGTGACCTCTTCCGGCGGGTACTTGTACGCGATCGCCCACCGCGGCGCCCGTGACGTGCTGCCGAGGCGGCGGTGCAGCGCCATCTCGTCGACCTTGATCACCTGGCCGTCGATCTCGTGCTCGATGTCGTGGCGGTGCTCGCCCCAGTACCGGATTCGGTCGAGCACGGCATCGGCGCCCTGCACCCGCACGGTGTGCGGCGACACCGGCAGCCCCCAGGCCGCGAGCGCCGTGTAGGCCTGCGACTGCGATTGCGGCGCGAATCCCTCGATGCGGCCCAACCCGTGGCAGTACATGTGCAGGTTGCGTCGCGCGGTGACCGCGGGGTCCTTCTGACGCAACGACCCGGCCGCGGTGTTGCGCGGATTCGCATACGGCGCTTTGCCGTCCGCGACGATCGCGGCGTTGAGCGCCTCGAAGTCCTCGAGCCGGAAGTAGACCTCGCCGCGCACCTCGAGCAGGTTCGGCACCGGGAACTCGTCCGTGCCGGTCAGGACGTGCGGGACGCCGGAGAGGGTGCGCGCGTTGAGCGTCACATCCTCGCCGGTGCGCCCGTCGCCGCGGGTGGCCGCGCGGACCAACCTGCCGTTCTCGTAGACGAGGTTGAGCGCCACGCCGTCGATCTTGACCTCGCACAGGTAGTGCAGGTCGGCAGACCCCGTCTCGTTCTCCACCCGGACGAACCACGCCCGCATCGAGTCCTCGTCGAACACGTTGTCCAGGCTCAACATTCGCTCGAGGTGATCGACCGCAGTGAAATCGGTGGCGAAGCCGCCCCCGACCAGTTGGGTCGGCGAGTCGGGCGCGCGCAGGTCCGGGTGGGCGTCCTCGAGCGCGATCAGTTCGTTCAGCAGGCCGTCGAACTCACCGTCGCTGATGATCGGCGCGTCGCGCACGTAGTAGCGGAACTGGTGCTCGCGCACCTGCTCGGCCAGCTCGCCCCAGCGTTCCCGGTCCGCGGGTTCGGCGGGCGGCGGGGCGGCGATGTCCGTCTGCGGCTGTTCGGTCACTCAGGCAGGCTAACTCAGCCCACCGACACGAAACCC
>DATDBL010000071.1:0-19075 GCA_036524855.1 Aldersonia sp.
GCGAACCTGTCCTTCCGCGAACCCAGCGGCAAGAAGAGCCACCGGGTGGCGATGGTGCGCGGCGCGGAACCCAACGTCTTCCACGGCGTGTTCACCCCGACCGTCGAGGGCGTGTGGACCTACCGCGTCGAGGGCTGGGGCGACCCCATCGCGACCTGGCGCAAGCACGTGGAGGCGAAGCTGGCGGTGGGCCAGAGCGCGGCGGAGCTGGCGAACGACCTCGAGGTGGGCGCGCGCCTGTTCGAACGCGCGGCCAAGGGCGTGCCGCGCGACGAGCGGCCCAGGTTCCTCGCCGCGGCGGCCGCGCTGCGCAGCGACGAGCAGTTGCCCGCCCGCGTGGCGCCGGCCTTCGCCAGCGAGATCGCGCAACTGCTCGAGTTCTATCCGCTGCGGGACCTGCTCACGAAGACCAAGGCCTACTCGCTGCAGGTGAGTCGGCGGCGCACCCTGTACGGCTCCTGGTACGAATTCTTCCCCCGTTCGACGGGTCGGTGGGACGAGCACGGCAACCCGAAGCACGGCACGTTCGCCACCGCGGCGGAGGAACTGCCCCGCGTCGAGCGGATGGGCTTCGACATCGTCTACCTGCCGCCGATCCACCCGATCGGCAAGATCAACCGCAAGGGACGCAACAACACCGTCGACGCCGAACCCGGCGACGTCGGATCGCCGTGGGCGATCGGTTCGGACGAGGGCGGTCACGACGCCATCCATCCCGAGTTGGGCACGGAGGCAGATTTCGTCGCGTTCCGCGAACGGGCGGAGGAACTCGGACTCGAGGTCGCCATCGACTTCGCGCTGCAGTGCGCCCCCGACCATCCCTGGGCACGCGCGCACCCGGAGTGGTTCACGGTGCTGCCCGACGGCACCATCGCCTATGCGGAGAACCCGCCGAAGAAGTACCAGGACATCTATCCGATCAACTTCGACGACGATCCGCAGGGCATCTACGCCGAGTCGCTGCGCGTGCTGCAGCACTGGATCGGCCTGGGCGTCAAGATCTTCCGGGTGGACAACCCGCACACCAAGCCGCCGGACTTCTGGGAATGGGTCATCGGGAAGGTAGCGGAGACCAACCCCGAGGTGATCTTCCTGTCCGAGGCGTTCACGGTACCGGCCCGGCTCTACGGCCTGGCCCGCCGCGGATTCAGCCAGTCCTACACCTACTTCACTTGGCGCACCGCGAAGTGGGAACTGGCCGAGTTCGCGACCGAGATCGCGGCCAAGGCCGACGAGGGTCGACCGAACCTGTTCGTGAACACCCCGGACATCCTGCACGAGAGCCTGCAGCACGGCGGACCCGCCATGTTCGCGCTGCGGGCCGCACTCGCCGCGACGATGTCGCCGAGTTGGGGGGTGTACTCGGGCTACGAACTCTACGAGCACGAGGCGGTGCGTCCGGGCAGCGAGGAGTACCTGAACTCCGAGAAGTACGAGTTGCGTCCACGCAACTACGGCGAGGCCCTCGCGCACGGCGGGTCGCTGGAGCCGTGGCTGACCCGGCTCAACGAGATTCGCCGCGCACACCCGGCCCTGCAGCAACTGCGCAACCTCACCATCCACGACATCGACAACGACGCCCTGCTCGCCTACTCGAAGGTGGACCCGGGCACGGGCGATGCGGTGTTGGTGGTGGTGAACATCAACCCGCACGGCGCCGAGCAGGGCATGCTGCGGCTGAGCATGCCCGCCATCGGGCGCGAGTGGCACGACCGGTTCACCGTCCGCGACGAGGTGACCGGCGAGACCTACCACTGGGGTCAGGAGAACTTCGTCCGACTCGAGCCGTGGCGGTCCGTCGCCCACATCCTGACGCTGCCGCTGGTCTCGTGGCCGGCGCGCGTCGAACTCGCCTACCGACCGGAGTGACGATGAGCCCGAAACCGAAGTCGCCGAAGTCGGCCCCCTCAAATGCGACCGACAAAGTACTCGCTCCCGACCGCAACGACCTCGACATGCTGCGCGAGGGCCGCCACTACAACCCGCACTCGGTGCTCGGCGCGCACGACCATCCCGACGGCACCGTCATCCGCGCACTGCGCCCGTCGGCCGAATCGGTCGCCGCGCGCATCGGCGGCACCGACTACCCGCTGCAGCACGTCGACAATGGACTGTTCAGCGGGTTGGTACCGGCGAAGGACCTGATCGACTACCGGCTCGTGGTCCGCTACCCCGGCGGCGACGAGGTCGTGGTCGCCGACGGCTACCGGTTCCTGCCGACGCTCGGCGAGATGGATCTGCACCTGTTTCAGGAGGGCCGCCACGAACGGCTCTGGGAGATCCTCGGTGCCCACCCGCGCAGCTACCCCACCCCCGACGGCGACGTGCACGGCACGTCATTCGCCGTGTGGGCGCCGAACGCGAAGGGCATCACCGTCGTCGGCGAATTCGACGGCTGGGGCGGCCAGTACGCGCCGATGCGCTCGCTCGGCTCGTCCGGGGTGTGGGAGTTGTTCGTGCCCGACCTCGGCCCGGGCACGACCTACAAGTTCCGCGTGCACGGCGCGGACGGCTCGGTCCGCGACCACGCCGACCCGCTCGCCTTCCGGACCGAGGTCCCCCCGGCGACCGCGTCGAAGATCGACGCGTCGAGCTTCGAATGGACCGACGACGAGTGGCTCGCCCGCCGCGCCGAGACCGAACCCAGCGCGGTCCCGATGAGCATCTACGAGGTCCACCTCGGCTCGTGGAAGCCGGGACTCGGCTACCGCGAACTCGCCGAAGAACTCTCCGCGCACGTCCGTGCGACGGGGTTCACCCACATCGAACTGTTGCCGGTCGCCGAGCACCCGTTCGGCGGATCCTGGGGCTACCAGGTCACCTCGTACTTCGCGCCGACCTCGCGGTTCGGCTCCCCCGACGACTTCCGCTCGTTCGTGGACCGGCTGCACCGCGACGGCATCGGCGTCATCGTCGACTGGGTGCCCGCGCACTTCCCGAAGGACGATTGGGCCCTGGCCCGCTTCGACGGTACCCCGCTCTACGAGCACGCCGACCCGCGTCGTGGCGAGCAGCTGGACTGGGGCACTTACGTTTTCGATTTCGGGCGCAAGGAGGTCCGCAACTTCCTGGTGGCGAACGCGCTGTACTGGATCGACACGTTCCACATCGACGGCCTGCGCGTCGACGCGGTCGCCTCGATGCTGTATCTGGACTATTCGCGGCCCGAGGGCGGGTGGACGCCCAACGTCTACGGCGGCCGGGAGAACCTCGAGGCGGTCGGGTTCCTGCAGGAGATGAACGCGACCGTGCACAAGCTGCACCGCGGGATCGTCACGGTCGCCGAGGAATCGACCGCGTGGCCCGGCGTCACCCGTCCGACCAACGTCGGCGGCCTCGGCTTCAACATGAAGTGGAACATGGGCTGGATGCACGACACGCTCGGCTACGTCGGGCACGACCCGGTGTACCGGTCCTACCACCACCACGAGATCACGTTCTCGCTGATGTACGCGTGGAGCGAGAACTACGTGCTGCCGATCAGCCACGACGAGGTGGTGCACGGCAAGGGTTCGCTGTGGACCCGCATGCCCGGCAACGACTGGGTGAAAGCCGCCGGTCTGCGCACCCTGCTCGCGTACATGTGGGCGCATCCCGGCAAACAGCTGCTGTTCATGGGTCAGGAGTTCGGCCAGGGCGCCGAGTGGAACGAGGAGTACGGACTCGACTGGCACGAGGTCGAGCAGCCCGGCACCGGCGAACTGCGCGCCGGGATCCTGCGGATGGTCGGCGATCTCAACCGCACCTACCGCGACCACCCCGCGATGTGGTCGCAGGACAGCACGCCCGACGGCTTCTCCTGGATCGACGCGAACGACAACGCGAACAACGTGCTGACCTTCCTGCGCTTCGGCAGCGACGGGTCGGTCATGGCCTGCCTGTTCAACTTCTCCGGCACCACGCAGGGCGATTACCGGGTCGGCCTGCCCGAGGCCGGCCGGTGGGTGGAGGTGCTCAACACCGACGCGTCGGACTATGCCGGTTCCGGTGTCGGCAATCTCGGCGGCGTGACCGCGACGGACCGCCCTTGGCACGGCCGGCCGGCCTCGGCGACGGTCGCACTGCCGCATTTCGGTGCGATCTGGCTCGCCCTGGACCGGTCGGACTGAGGCTGTGCCCCCCGGGGCACTGACGGCACAGTCGGCACTGACGACCCAGACGAGGCGACGGCGATGAGGGCAGTCCGGCGAGCGGTGCTCGGGGTCGCATGCGCGGCCGCGCTGGCCGGATGCAGCACGGTGCTGGCCGGATGCGGTTCGACGATCGACGGCCAGGCCGTGTCGATCTACGACGACCCGTTCACCGTCGCCGGACTGCCCGCCACCTCCGGACCGAACGGGCCGCGCGCGGGCGCGGTGCCGGCGAACCGGGAGGCCACCGGCGGCGACGGCGGAGAGGTGGACCAGCTGGCCATCGACGCCATCGAGGACATCGAGGCCTACTGGGAGACCGAGTACCCCAAGCACTTCCCCGGCGGCTTCACCCCGGTCGACGAGATCGTCTCGTGGGATTCCGACGACACCGGCCGGGGCGTCGAGTTCTGCGGTGAGGGCACCTACGGGCTCACCAACGCCGGCTACTGCTCCCCCGACAACACCATCGGCTGGGACCGGGGCAACCTGCTGCCGGTGATGATCGAATCGTTCGGCCCGATGTCGGTGGTGATGGTGCTCGCGCACGAATACGGCCACGCGATCCAGCAGCAGAGCGGCATCGTCAGCGAGAACGATCCGGGCATCGTGTTCGAGCAGCAGGCCGACTGCTTCGCCGGCGCGTTCATCCGGCACGTCGCCGAGGGCAACGCCGAACACTTCACGATCAACACTTCCGACGGGCTGAACTCCGTCCTCGCCGCGACCGTGTCGATCCGCGACTCCGATCCGAACGACCCGCAGTCCGTGCACGGGTCGGCGTTCGAACGGGTCACGGCGGTCCAGATCGGTTTCACCGACGGCCCCGAGGCGTGTGCACGCATCGACGAGGCCGAGATCGAGGACCGGCGCGGCGATCTGCCGCAGCAGTTCAACTCACCGCGGGACACCGGCGAACTCCCCGTCACCGAGGACACGCTCGGCGAGTTCACCAAGGCGTTGGGCGTGATCTTCCCGGACACGCCTCCCCCGACGATCGACTACTCCGACGCCGACACCGGCTGCACGAACGCCCGGACCACCCAACCCGTGTCGTACTGCCCGGCGACGACCACGATCGGCGTGGACGTGCCCGCGCTGGCCGAGCGCGGCGCCCCGCAGGCGATCCCGCGCAACGGACTGCCACTCACGGTCACCGGCGATTACAACGCCTACGTGCTGTTCGGGTCGCGCTATACCCTCGCCGTGCAGCAGCATGCGGGCCAGTCTCTCGACGACCCGCGCACCCCGCTGCGGACCGCGTGCCTGTCCGGCGTCTTCACCGCGGGCCTGGCTACCGACCGCGGACCCGACGCCGGCGACTTCCAGCTGTCGCCGGGCGACCTCGACGAGGCAGTCTCGGGTCTGCTCACCGACGGCCTCGCGGCCAGCGACGCGAACGGGCAGACGGTGCCGAGCGGATTCTCCCGCGTCGACGCGTTTCGCACCGGCGTCCTCGGCGGCGAGGACGCGTGCACCGCCCGCTACGGCGGGGCGTAGTAGTGCACGGCCTGGCGCTGGCCTAATACAGCGCCGCGGCGAGCTTGCGGCGCGCCGCGACCACCGACGGTTCGGCCGTGTCGAACAGCTCGAACAACTCGACGAGCCGGGTCCGCACCCGGGCCCGGTCGTCGCCGGCAGTGCGCTTGATCAGCTCGATCAACCGCCCGAAAGCCGCGTCGGGCTGCTGCCCGAACAACTCGGCGTCGGCCGCGGCGAAGGCGAGGTCGATATCGGTCGGGCCGGCGTCGGCCTGGGTCACCGCGTCCGGCGGAACCTGCTGGGCACGGGCCAGGAAACGCACCTGGCGCAGCGCGGCTTGGGCGTCGACGTTGCCCGGCTCGGCGTCGAGGATGGTCTGGTAGGCCGCCTCGGCGCCGGCGAGGTCGCCGCTGTCGAGTGCGGTCTCGGCGGCGACGAAGCGCGGATCGGCCGGAGTTTCCTGCGGCCCGGCGGCACCACCGGCCGGCGGTCCGCTGAGCTTGCCCTCGACCGCGCGCAGGATCGCCTCGATCCAGCCGCGCAGCTGCGGTTCGGGCTGCGGGCCCTGGAAGTCGGCGAGCGGCTGCCCCGCCGCGACCGCGACGACGGTCGGGATCGCCTGCACACCGAACGCCTGCGCGATGCGCATGTTGGTGTCGACGTCGACCCGGGCGAGCACCCAGGTGCCGCCGTCCGCGGCGGCGAGACCCGCGAGGGTATCGGCGAGTTGCACGCTGTCCGGGCTGCGCGAGGAGATCAACGCGACGACGACGGGCACCGCCGCCGACCGCTGCAGCACCTCGGGCTCGAAGTTGGCCTCGGTGATCGTGACGGAGGTGGCGGCGCCTGAGCCGTCGACCTCGCCCTGCGGAGGGGCCTGCTGGGCTTGGGTGGGCTGGGCGCGTTCCTTGAGTCCGGACAGGTCCACCGCCCCGGACATCGCGGCGGCGACCGCGGGCGACGGCCGGCGGGACGATGTTGGTCGAGTCACGCAGACAAGTTTGTCATGCCCCGCTGCTCACGCGGTCGAGGCCACCGCTTCGGGGGCGCTCAGTTCGGCGAGGCGACCGGTGCGGGCCGCCCAGACCTCGAACACGACGGTGCCGAACGGCGGGATGCTCGACGCCAGCGCCAGCGCCGTCGTCCACACGTTCCACCGCAACGCCCGCGCGGTGACGAGCGCCACCAGCACGAACAGCAAGAACACCGCACCATGGATGGGCCCGAAGATCTTCACGCCGATCTCCGTGCCTTCGGCCGGCAGATACTTGAACGCCATCCCGATCAGCAGCCCCGCCCAGGTGAAGGCCTCGAGCCAGGCGACGAACCGGAAACGTTTGGCGGTGGTACCGAGGTCGAAGAAGTCAGACATGCCGCCAATTCTGCCCGATCATCTACTACACGCCGTCGTCCGTGACCGATCCCACACCGATGCCACGGCGTGAACCTCGCCCGGGTTCTCGACACCTCGCACGCCGGGGCACGGCATGCGCAGTGTCAGCGGGCCGTGCGAAGTCTGCGGGCGGGGCGAGCAGCCAGCCCGAGACGACGAGCGGCGATACCTCGCACCCCGTTTGCACACTTCGCACACTTTGTACGGCGTGTGAAGTGTCGAATCGGTGTGCGAGGTCAGGCGGCGACGGACGCGGGCCCACCTCGGTAGCCACGGCCCCGCACGCCCACGTCGGGGACCACGACCCCACACGCCCAGCGTCGGCTGGGGTGCGAAGCCGGTCCGCCGACGACGCTCGACTCAGTTCGCAGGCACTCGCAGGATCAGCGCGTCACCCTGACCGCCGCCGCCGCAGAGCGCCGCGGCACCGACACCGCCGCCGCGCCGCTGCAGTTCCAGCGCCAGGTGCAGGGCGATCCGGGCGCCGGACGCGCCGATCGGGTGCCCGAGGGAAATGGCGCCGCCGTTGACGTTGACCTTCGCCGGGTCGAGACCCGCCGCCCGCGCGGCCGCGATCCCGACAGCCGCGAACGCCTCGTTGATCTCGACGAGATCGAGCGCCGCGGGTTCGATGCCCGCACGCGCGCAGGCCTTCGCGATCGCCCGCGCGGGTTGGGACTGCAGGGTCGAATCCGGGCCCGCGACCACGCCGTAGGGCCCGATCTCGGCGATCCAGCTCAGTCCGAGTTCCTCGGCCTTGGTCTTGCTCATCACCACCGTCGCGGTGGCGCCGTCGGAAATCTGCGACGACGACCCGGCCGTGATGGTGCCGTCCTTGACGAACGACGGCCGCAGCTTCGAGAGGCTCTCGACGGTCGTGTCCGCCCGCACGCCCTCGTCGGTGGCGACGACCACCGGCTCGCCTCGACGCTGCGGCACCGACACCGGCACCACCTCGTTGTCGAAGACGCCGTCCTTCCACGCCCGTGCCGCGCGCTGATGCGAGGCGGCCGCGAACGCATCCTGGTCCTCGCGGCTCACGAACTCGTCGCCGACGTTCGCCCCGTCGGTGAGGTTGCCCATGGCCTGGTCGGTGAACACGTCGTGCAGGCCGTCGTAGGCGAGATGGTCGCGCAGCGTGGCGTCGCCGTACTTGAAGCCCTCCCGGCTCTTCGGGAGCAGGTGCGGCGCGTTGCTCATCGACTCCTGGCCGCCCGCGACGACGATCTCGAACTCGCCGGCCCGAATCAGCTGATCGGCCATCGCGATCGCGTTCAGGCCCGACAGGCACACCTTGTTGACGGTGATCGCGGGAACGGTCATGGGAATCCCCGCGGCGACAGCGGCCTGCCGCGCCGGGATCTGGCCCACGCCCGCGGTGAGGACTTGGCCCATGATCACGTACTCGACCTGCTCGGGGGCGACACCGGCCTTCTCCAGTGCGGCCTTGATCGCGATGCCGCCGAGGTCGGAGCCGGACAAGTCCTTCAGACCGCCGAGGAACCGGCCGATCGGCGTGCGGGCACCGGACACGATGACAGAAGTGGTCACGTTTCGCCTTCCTGAAAGCCCGGTGAGAACCGGGGACGATGATCAGCGCCGACCCGATGAGCACTCGCGGCACGGCGGCGCTACCGTTTCACTATGACTCATTCTGCCTCACGGGCGACGTCCGCCGCGCTCGCGTCCGACCTCGTCACCGCGATCGACCATGTCGGCGTCGCCGTACCCGACCTCGACGCAGCCGTGACCTGGTATGGAGAGCATCTCGGCCTGGTCGAGACGCACCGCGAGGTGAACGAGGGTCAGGGCGTGCACGAGGCGATGCTGTCGGTGCCGGGCACGACGGGCGGAACGCAGATCCAGCTGCTCGCGCCGCTGAACGCCGAGTCGACGATCGCCAAGTTCATCGACCGCAGCGGACCAGGCCTGCAGCAGTTGGCGTACCGCGTGACCGACGTCGAGGCCATCTCCGCACTGCTGCGTGAGCAGGGCGTGCGACTGCTCTACCCGGAGCCGCGGCACGGCACCGCGAACTCGCGGATCAACTTCATCCACCCGAAGGACGCCGGGGGCGTGCTCGTCGAACTCGTCGAGCCCGCGGCCGACGGTCACTGATTTCGCTACAATCCGGGTCGCCGCCGACGCCGACCTGCCCGTTTGCATTACCCGAGGCATTCGATCGACACCGGTAGGTTGGAACCCATGGCTTACGACTCGGACCGGCGCGCCGCCCCGCTCCCCTTCGCTGTCGTGCGCAAGGGGTACGACCGGGACGAGGTGCGCGAGTTCTTCGACCGGTACGACGCGGAACTGCGTGTCACGGCGACCGACCGCGACGCCGCGGCGGCCCAGGCGCGCAACCTCGCCGCGCAGCTCGAGGACGCGAGAGCGGAGATCAACTCGCTGCGCCATGATGTGGACCGACTGTCGGTGCCACCGACCACGGCCGAGGGGATGAGCGAACGCATCTCGCGGATGCTGCGGCTCGCCTCCGACGAGGCGTCCGAACTGCGGGCGAACGCGCAGGCCGATGCGGCGGAGGTCATGTCGGTCGCCGAGCAGGACGCCAGCGAGCTGCGCACTCGGCACCTGCAGCAACTCGCCGAGATCCAGCGCCGCCGCGCCGCGCTCGACGTCGAATTCGAACAGACCATGGCCAACGCCCGCGCCGAGGCAGCGCGAATCGTCGACGCGGCACGCGCCGAGGCAGACCGGCTCGACGTGGAGGCGGACGCCAAGCGCCGGTCGGTACAGCGCGATTTCGAGCTGACCATGAACGAGCGGCGCACCAGGCTCACCCGCGCCATGGCCGAACTCGAGGCGACGAGCAGGGCGGAGGCGACCCGCCGGCTCAACGACGCCGGCGACGAGGCCCGGCGGATGGTCGAGACGGCCACCGCGCTGTCGGAGCGGCGCATCGCCCACGCCAAGGAACTCGCCGAGGAACTGCGGATGCTGCGCGGGCGGGTGCTGTCGCAGCTGCTCGGGATTCGCGGTCAGCTCGACTCCGTGCCCGCGATGCTGGCCGCGGTCAACCGGGAGGTCGAGTTGCTCGACGCCCCCGCCGGCACCGCAGAGTTGGAAACCGCCCGCGTTGCGATCGAGGCTGCGGCGCCCGCCGAGGAGGCCCAGCCGACCGCCGCGATCACGATCGTGGAGATCGACGAGATCGACGAGATCGAGGCGGTCGAGGCGGTCGACGAGATCGAGGCGGTCGACGGGCCGCAGGGCGAATCGGAATCCCAGCACAACCGGAGGGCGAACGCGAAGGTGCGTTAGGCCGGCTCTCGCCGTCTTGGTCCACGATCCATCGCGTCGATAGTCGCCAGACACTGCTCAACCGGGCGGGATGTTCTTGTTGTGGTGGAAGGCGTTGTCGGGGTCGTACTTGGCCTTGATCTCGGCGAGTCGCCGGTAGATGTCATCGCCGTAGGCCTCTCGAACGCGGCTTTTGTCATCGTCTGCGTCGAGGAAATTGACGTAGACGCCGTCGCCGCGGTGTGGCTGAAGCGCTTCGAGGAACCCGCGCGCCCAAGCGGTCTCGGCCGCAGCGACCTCGTCGGACTCTTCCGGGCGCCACACGCCGTCGATGATGATGTTGTGGGCGACATCGCGACCGGCGTAGGCGGTGGCGTCGTGGGGGACTCGGGCGACGGCGCCACCCATGTGGAACATCGCGGCGTAGGTCCGGGGCGAGTTGGCGGTGTGGGCGTGATCGGCGATGACGGCGATGGTGTCGTCGGAGAGGCCGGCCAGGTTCGTGGCCTTCCAGTAGTAGTGCCACCCGTGCGGGACGGTGTCATCGAGGCCGCGCTGGAAGGCGGCGTACGACGTGGGTGCGAGCAGGTCCACGAGCGGCGTCCCAAGCCTGCGGAGTGCCCGCACCGCACGCTCGCCGTCTTCGACGGCGCCGGCGTAGCAACACGCGACGGCGACCGCCGGCCGCCAGTGCAGCTCGGCGGGGATGGCCGGCAGCGGGGGGACGGTGCCGAGCCTGATGACGGTGCCGAGCTCGTCGGGCGCGTCGGCGGCGAAATCCCGGTAGAAACGCAGCACGTCGGTGGTGTCGTCGGCCGCCCAGAAGACGGGGCCGGCCATCACGGTCGGGCCGACGGGGTGCAGCGCGAACCGAAACGAGGTGACGACCCCGAAGTTGCCGCCGCCGCCTCGCAGCGCCCAGAACAGATCGGGGTGTTCGTCCGCCGACGCCCCGACGGTGCTGCCTTCGGCGGTAACCACCTCGGCGGCCAGCAGATTGTCGATCGTGAGGCCGCATTTGCGCATGAGGAAGCCGATGCCACCGCCGAGGGTGAGCCCGGCGACGCCGGTGTGGCCCACAATGCCGCCGGTGGTGGCCAGACCGTGGGCCTGTGTCTCGTGGTCGACGTCGCCCCACAGCGCGCCACCCTGCACCTGGGCCGTGCGGGCGGCGGGGTCGACCCATACGGCCCGCATCGCCGAGAGGTCGATGACGATCCCGTCGTCGCAAACCGCGGTGCCGGCCACGTTGTGGCCCCCGCCGCGTACGGCGATCTCCAGGTCGTGGTCGCGGGCGAAGCGCACGGCCGCGGCCACGTCGGCGGTCCCGCTGCAGCGGGCGATCAGCCGGGGGTGCCGGTCGACGGCGCCGTTCCACACGGCTCGGGCGGTGTCGTAGGCGGCATCGTCAGGGGTGATCAGCTGGCCCCGGAACCCGTCGATCTCCATCGTGGTTGCCTCCTCGCTCAGCTCGCCGACTTGCTCGGTGGTCGGTGTCGTGGTCGGTCCGGATTCTCTGGACGGCACCATCGCACCACCGTTGACCGCGGCCGTGAAGTCAACAATCTGGACTTCACAGCCCGCAGGCGGGCTCGCCATACTGGTGTCGTGCGGTCTTACGGCCAGTACTGCCCCATCGCCCGTGGCGCCGAGATCTTCGCCGAGCGCTGGACGCCCGTGATCATCCGCAACCTGTATCTGGGCTGCGGAAGCTTCGGTGAGATCCTGGAGGGCGCCCCCGGGCTCTCCCGCACGCTGCTCTCGCAGCGGCTCAAGCAGCTCGAACGGCTCGGCATCGTCGTGTCGGGGCCCAAGCCCGACGGGCGCGGGCGCCACTACGCGCTCACACCCGCGGGTCACGACCTCTTCAAGGTCTGCGTGTCGCTCGGCGAGTGGGGTGCCCACTGGCTCGAGATCGCCCCCGAACACCTCGATCCCTTTGTGGCCCTGTGGTCGATGTGCAACGCGCTGCGAGAAGACCGGCTCCCGGATCGACGCGTTGTCGTCCGCTTCGACTTCACCGACCGCCGGCCCCGCGAGCGGTTCTGGCTACTGATCGAGCACGGAGACACCGAGATCTGCAAGAAGTACCCCGGACTCGACGAGGACCTCTACATCACGGCGGAAGCCGAAGCCTTCGTCAAATGGCACGCCGGTCAGCTCAGCTGGGCCGAAGCCACACGCGAGGGCCGCATCCAACTGCACGGTCCCTCGTGGCTCGTACGAGCCTTCCCAACCTGGAACGCACGCAGCGCCTTCGCCCACATCAAGCCGGTCTCCCGGACGGCGGCGAACTCGGCAGCCTGACCTCCTCGACGCGCCGATGCGATCGGTCCCGTGAGCGGATGCGGTTTCGAACCGGTGTTGCTCGGCTCGCCATCATCGACCGCCGATCCTACGGAATGGTAGATTTCATGCCATGAGAACAACCATCGACCCAGCGGGGCGTTTGGTGATCCCCAAGCGGATTCGTGATCGCATTGGCCTGCGCGGGAACGAGCAGGTGGAGATCACGGAGCGCGATGGACGAATCGAGATTGAACCAGCGCCGACCGAAGTCGAACTGGTTCGGGAAGGTTCGGTCCTCGTTGCACGGCCGGACCGCCCGCTGCCCCCGTTGACCGATAAAATCGTTCGCGAGACGCTGGACCGCGTGCGGCGGTGATCGCGCCCGACACCAGTGTTCTTGTCGCCGGATTCGCAACCTGGCACGAAGCGCACCAATCCGCCGCGCGTGCCCTCAACCGGGGTGTTCATCTGGTCGCACACACGGCGGTGGAAACCTATTCCGTCCTGACGCGCCTACCACCACCGCATCGCGTAACGCCTACGGTCGTTCACGCGTACTTGGCCGACGTTTCATCCGCCGACTACCTCACGCTGGACGCGCGACCACATCGTGAGTTAATCAACTTCCTCGCTGCGCAGAACATCACCGGCGGCGCAACCTACGATGCGCTGGTCGGATCGACGGCGAAAGCTGCTGGAGCAACGCTGTTGACCCGCGACCGGCGAGCAGTCAGGACCTACGAGCTGCTGCAAGTGGAATACGAACTGGTGACCTGACCACTCGCGTCGCCAACGATTCCTGCGATCGTTGCCCGAAGCATCGTCCTTGCTCGCTGATAACGCGGAGCCGAACAGCAGGCAGATCAGCGACTTGTCACAAGCTCCCACATCTGTGCCGCCGGTCGCATCGAGATGAACGTGATGGAGATGCCCGCCAGCGTGCCGAGCATCGCGGCGCGCGGTGTGATGCGGCGGATGTAGGGCCCGACGTACGCGCCGATCATGACGATGACACCGATCGTGAACACCCAGGCAAACCCCGCCGACCAGGCCCGCAACGGACCGCCGGTCTCGAGGTAGATCGGCAGCATGACGACGAACACGGCGATGAACATGCGCGGCACGCTCGGCCCGTACGGCAGGGCGGTGACGTCGGTGCGGCCCTCGCGCCGGGCCAGGCACCGGCGCGAGCACCATGTAGTAGAGGTTGCCCAGCCAGCAGCGCGACGTCGTTGCCTAGGCTCTCGCCGAATCCACCCGGTAGCCAGTAGCGCCGCCGCGCCGCGCCGTTCGCCGAGCAGGCGGGCCGCGACCTAGGGCACCGTGTCGTCCGACAGCGCCGGACCGAGCACCATCGTCGATCCGGGCCGACCGTCTCCGCGTCGACGGCGGTGTACCTGCGTCCGCCGGTGAAGATTTCGCGCACGACGGAGTGGATCGATTCCGGCGAGGAGTCGAGGAATCGCCGAACTCGACGAGCCGTTCGGCGACCCACGGCCCCTGGTAGAGCAACTCGCCGGCTGCGAGGAACGGTTCGAGGGTGGTGTCGACACACACGAATCCGGCACCGTGCAGTCCGGTTTCGGCAAGTCCGTCATGTGCCTGCACGTGCGCCATGCGCATCGCATCGTCACCGAAGAACTCGCGTTCCGCCATGGGCGGCCAGTCCGATTCGGACGCCGCGCCCGTCGTAGCGCGGTCCCCGCGGGCGCGCCCACGGGTCCGCGGGATCGACCTCGTTGACGATCGCGAACACCCGGTCGAGGTCGTCGACAGTGGTCGCCATCAGGGTGATGCAGTCCAACGACTTGCTCGCGGGTACCAGCCCGACCGCGCTGATCATGCCGCGCGACGGCTTCCAGCCGACGATTCCGTTGAGCGCCGCGGGAACCCGGCCCGAGCCGGCGGTATCGGTGGCGACAGATAGCGGCACCTCACCGAGGGCGACCGCGAGCGCCGAGCCGGAACTCGACCCGCCCGAGATCATCTCGTCGCCGAAGACGCTGCGCGCGGGCAGCGCCGCCGCACCCGGGCGGGCCTCGAGCGCGGCTGCCGCCGCCAGCAATTCGGGGCGCGGCACCGGCGATATCCAGGTGCCGTCGTCGCCGCGAGCCTCGATCGCGTCGGCCACGCGGAGCGCGGTGTCGGTCGGTGAGGTGGTCCCGCGCCGCGCCGCCCCGCGGTCAGGACCAGCGGCGGGTCAGGCCGCGGGTGCGGCGACCCGACCAGCAGCCGGTGTGCCAGTGCCGACGGTCGGCGACGCCGCCGAGGTCGTCGGCCGGCCAGGCGACGACGTGTGCGATGCCGACCGCGATTTCGTGATCGCAACCAGGACAGCGGTAGACCTTCGTGGCCCGCGCGGCTGTCACCGTCGAGACGACGTACTGGTCGCCGCCGGGACCGGGTTCGGAGCGGCGCGCGCTTTCGTCGAGGGCCCGCAGCGGGGGCGGCGGAGGCGAGGGCGGTTTGCGTCGAGGCACCCACCCAGCATAGGGACGATCCCGGTTAGGGTCGCCTCATGTCCGTGCTGCGATCGATCGTGCTGTTCGCCGTCGCCGCACTGTTCGAGATCGGCGGTGCGTGGCTGGTGTGGCAGGGCGTGCGCGAGCATCGCGGCTGGATCTGGATCGGACTCGGGGTCGCCGCGCTCGGCGCGTACGGGTTCGTGGCCACCCAGCAAACCGACGCCAACTTCGGCCGCATCCTCGCCGCGTACGGCGGCGTATTCGTCGCCGGATCGCTGCTGTGGGGCATGGCTCTCGACGGATTCCGCCCGGACCGCTACGACGTCGCCGGCGCGCTGATCTGTCTCGTCGGCGTCGGCGTGATCATGTACTCGCCGCGCTGAGCGTTGCCAAAGTGCAGCCTCAAAACAGCCGCAGATCGGCCGACTCGATCCCGCGCAGCGCGTCGTAGTCGAGAACGACGCAGCGGATCCCGCGGTCCACCGCGAGCGTGCGGGCCTGCGGCTTGATCTGCTGCGCCGCGAACACCCCGCTCACCGGCGCGAGCCGCGGGTCGCGGTTCAGCAGCTCGAGGTATCGGGTCAGTTGCTCGACCCCGTCGATCTCGCCACGCCGCTTGATCTCCACCGCGACCGTCGACCCGGCGTGGTCGCGGCACACGATGTCCACCGGCCCGATCGCCGTCGGATACTCGCGCCGGACCAGCGAATAGCCCTCCCCGAGGGTGCCGATGTGCTCGGCGAGAAGTTCCTGTAGGTGCGCCTCGACTCCGTCCTTGGTCAATCCGGGATCGGCGCCGAGTTCGAACTCGGCGTCGTGGAAGATCTCCTCGATACCGATGACCAGGCGTTCGCCCGCCTTGTTCTCGACCGTCCAGCACCCAGGGTCCTCGGTGAGCCAGCACGGCGGCGACATCCAGTTCAGCGGTTTGTACGAGCCGCCGTCGGAATGGACGAGCACGGACCCGTCGGCCTTGACCAGCAGCAACCGCCGCGCGCGCGGCAGGTGTGCGGTGAGTCTGCCCTGGTAGTCGACCTGGCACTGGGCAATCACGAGACGCACGGTCCATACCCTAGAGCACGCGCATCGGCTACCCTCGCAGACGCCATGCCGTCGCGCCCGTCTCGCCGCCGCGTCCCCACTCACCCGCTCTCGGCTCGGGTCGTGGGTGCTCGGCTCACCCGACCGCAACCGGCGTCGGGACCTGCCGCCGGGAGGCCAGGCCCGCACCACCGAGCGCGACCAGCGCGACCGCGGGCCCAGCGACCATCACGGTCGCCATGGCGATCGAGTCGTTGCCCAACACGCCGACCAACGGGGCGACGAGCGCGCCGATTCCGAACTGCGCGGCGCCGACGAGGGCGGCGGCGGTGCCGGCGGCCTCACCGTGGCGCGACAGTGCCAGGGCCGGCGCGTTGGGCAATACGAATCCGGACGCCGCCAGAACGAGCCATACCGGGACCACGAAGCCCCACACTCCACCCGCCCCGGTCATCGCGAACACACCCAGCAGAACCGCCGCACCCAGCGCCGCGGCGAGCGCCACTCCCACGACAGCGGTCAGCGCATAGCGCCGCAGCACCACGACGTTCACCTGTGATGCGGCGATCAACGCCACCGCGCCGACGCCGAACACGAGCGCGAACTGCTGCTCGTCGAGCCCGAAGTCGTCCTGCAGCACGAAGCTCGCGCCGGCGATGTAGGCGAACAGGGTCGACATCGCGAGGCCGCCGGCGACCGCCAGCGCGACGAAGATCGGATCGCGCACCAGGCGGAGGTACCCGCGCAACGCGAATCCGACGCCGACCGGCCGGCGACGGTACCGGGGCAGCGTCTCGCGTAACGCGAAGACCGCGACGAAGATCAGCGCGACGCCGAACACCGCGAGCATCACGAAGATGCCGCGCCAGGATCCGCGCAGCAGGATCAATCCACCCAACGACGGCGCCAGGATCGGCGCGACACCCATCACCAGAATGAGCCGGGAGAGCACCGTGGCCGCCGCGGACCCGACATAGAGATCGCGGACCACGGCCATCGCGATCACCATCGCCGCCGCCGCGCCGAAACCCTGAACGGCACGCAGCACGCCGAGAATCGCGACGGAGGGGGCCACCACGCACAGCAACGACGCGATGACGTGCACGCCGATGCCCGCGATCATCGGCCGTCGTCGGCCCAACGCGTCCGACAGCGGCCCCACCACCAATTGGCCGACGGCCAGGCCGGCGAGGGTGCCGGTCAACGTGAGCTGAACCAGCGCGTCGGTGGCGTCGAGGTCGTCGGCGATCGCCGGGAGAGCAGGCAGGTACGCGTCGATCGTCAGCGGGCCCAGCGCGATCAGCGCCCCGAGCACCAGCACGACACGTCGCGGCCCGGTGGCCGTCGGTGCGTTGTCGGTCATGTCGTCCCTTCGAGGGCGGGTTCCTTCCCGGGGTGCAGCATCGGGAGCCCTCGATCTGTTCCCACACGCACCGAACGAAAGGGCTCGACTCGGCGCACACTCGTGGGCATGCACACAGTGGCGGCGGTCGCGTGGGACTGCGGGAGGTCACGACCTACGTTGGTCGGGCCCCGGGGACCTATGTCTGGCTCGCGGCTCTGTTGGTGACGACGGCAATCATGAATCACCTGACCGAGTCCGAGTTGCGGCGACTGCTCGGTGAACGCTCGACGAACCTGCACCACCTGGCCGAGGATCCGCTGCACGTGTTGATCTCGAGCGCCTTCTGGATCGACGGCGGATCGTGGTTCTCGTACTTCGTGCTGTTCAACCTCTTTCACGTTCCGGCCGAGCGGTGGCTGGGCACGCTGCGCTGGCTCGGCGTCGTGGTGCTGGCGCACGTAGGTGCGACGTACCTGAGCGAGGGCGTGCTGTACTGGGCCATCCAGCACGGCGACGCACCCGCGCGGGCGGTGAACACCCTCGACGTAGGGGTCAGCTACGCGCTGGCCGGCGTCGTCGCGGTGCTGACCTATCGGATCGCCCGGCCGTGGCGGTGGTGGTACCTGATGGGTGTCCTCGCGGTGTACGCCGCGCCGTTGGTGCTGAGCGAGATCACGTTCACCGAGGTGGGCCACTTTTCCGCGGTGCTGATCGGACTGGCCTGCTATCCGCTTACGTGGTCCCGCCCGGGCCCGTGGAACCCGATGACGAGCGTCAGCGCCGAGATGCACCGACTGCGCGCGCAGGGATCGTCGGCGTGAGCTGAGGGGCGCAGAAATACCGAAGGCCCCCAACGATGTTGGGGGCCTTCGGTGAAGGGTGTTCGGCGGTGTCCTACTCTCCCACACTCTGTCGGGTGCAGTACCATCGGCGCTGACAGGCTTAGCTTCCGGGTTCGGGATGGGTCCGGGCGTTTCCCTGTCGCTATGGCCGCCGTAACTCTACCCGCGGGGGCTCCGCCCCCGCGCACCCCCGGACCGTGTGGTCCGGTCGTGCGCGGGAACCGGGCTTGGTTCCCCGCGAAACTTTGTCAAACTACCCACTCGCTTCGCTCGTGTCGATCGGAGTGAACGCTGCCCCTTTTCTGGGGCGTCGCCCACTCGATTCACGAAAAGCGTGTGAACCGAGTGTGTTGCCTCAGATATTGCACAGTGGACGCGTAGCTTCTTCGTGGTAAGTCCTCGGCCGATTAGTACCAGTCACCTGCACACATTGCTGTGCTTCCAGTTCCGGCCTATCAACCCCATGGTCTGTGGGGGGCCTTACCCACTCGAAGGTGGTGAGAAACCTCATCTTGGAACAGGCTTCCCGCTTAGATGCTTTCAGCGGTTATCCCTTCCGAACGTAGCCAACCAGCGGTGCCCTTGGTAGGACAACTGGCACACCAGAGGTTCGTCCGTCCCGGTCCTCTCGTACTAGGGACAGCCTTCCGCAGGTTTCTAGACGCGCGCGGCGGATAGAGACCGAACTGTCTCACGACGTTCTAAACCCAGCTCGCGTGCCGCTTTAATGGGCGAACAGCCCAACCCTTGGGACCTACTCCAGCCCCAGGATGCGACGAGCCGACATCGAGGTGCCAAACCATCCCGTCGATATGGACTCTTGGGGA
>DATDBL010000072.1:0-19784 GCA_036524855.1 Aldersonia sp.
TTCGCGAATACCCTGGACATGCGCAACGCCGTACACCCCTCTTCGTCTTGAACCTTCAGCAGTCCAAAACGTAAGGGGGACGCGGCGTTGCGCCCAAATCCCCAGGTCAGCGACCCACTACAACGTCACAAGAGCCTCGACGAGGGGGTTACCGCATTGCAGAACCAGGAGCTGAACAGATTGCGAAACATCAACACCAGGCTGCAACAGCTGCTGCCGTTGCCGATGCCGGACCCCGACCCATTCAGCACTATTCGCGCAGCCTGAGCCACTCGTGTTCCGGGGGCCTTTCTTGAGCGCCGATCAATATGCGCTTGCTGAATGTCCAGTTCGAGCTGTAGGCGCGGTGATTCCCGAGGTCGGAAATTCCTCGCGGAGACCTATCGAGTTTTGTTGGAGCTTGGAGCCCTTGCGGGTGAGACGTCGGGCTCCGCGATGCCGCGAGAGATATTTGTCGATACAGCGGAAGGATCCGAGGGGCCGAGACGAATGGTTGGTTCGGCAGGGGTCGACGCGGATTCGGTAGCGGGTGGGCGAGGTTATCCGCGGATGATGGGGGCCCGCCGAGGTGTGTCCGCCGCTCGATCGGGGTTCGGCACGGTCGCTGCGGTGGCGATCCTCCTGACTGTCGTGTTCGTCGCCGTACAGCCCCCGGGAAAGAGCCTGCTGCATCTGGTGCTCGACGTCGCGGTCGATGTCTTGCTGGTGCTCGCCGGGTATCTGCTGATCCTCGAGCCCGGACAGCGTGTGACGGGTGGGATGCTCATCGCGGTGGCCGGTTGCTGGTTGCTGAGCACCATCACTGTTCCATTTCTGGGTCCGTTCCCGTTCGTCGGTACGGTGGTCTTGCCGCTGTTTTGGCTGCTCGTTTGCTGCGCTGTCCTGCGCTATCCGGATCAGCGGTTCACCGTTCCCGGCGCGCGGCTTTTCGTCGCGATCGCGGCGTTCTGGCTGGGCGTCGGTCACATCGTTGTCATTTTGTCCTACGATCCCCGCTGGGATGGGTGGTCGGCCGATGTCTGGTGGCCGACCGTCGTCGCGAACCCGGACCTGTTCCGCGCTTTGTCGATCGTGTCCGTGTACGGTGACGCCGCGCTGGCCATGTACTTCCTGTTCATGGTCGCTCGCCGCATCCGGCAGCTGGGCGGGGTGGACCGCTGGGTGTTGGCGCCGCTCATCGGGTCCGTCTTCGCCACGGGAATTGTGGTGATGATGAGGTCCGTCGACCCCCGCGGGGGCTGGAGCGCGGAGATCCTCCGCACGGCCACCTCCGCGGCAGTGCTCGGGGTATCGGCGGCTTTCGTCGTTGCGGTCGTCCGTCGACAGTTGGCCCAGATTGCGGTGACCGAGGTCGTCGGACAACTCGCCATCCCGCGATCAGGCCTCAGCGCACTGCGCAGACTCGCCGTCACGCTCGAATTCGACTTCGGGGCGGCGAGTTGCGAGACGACGTCGATCACCGCCGTCTCGGCCAAGTGCCGACGGACGATCGCGACGACGAAAGCCGCGGAAATGGCAAGCACTGCCCCGGACGTGGCGGTGCGGAGGATCTCCACCTTGCGGGGATCGAGGGACCTGATCACCACCAAGCTTCCCGCGGCGAAGACGGACCCGATGAGCGGCGCCAACACCCAGCGGTCCACCCCGCCCAGCTGCCGGATGCGGAGAGCGACCATGACCAGGGCGAACACGGCCACGCGCCGTCACCGTACCCCACGACGGTCGACAGCACCCGGTACAGGCCCTCGTTCGCGACAACGGTCGGCCACCAGATGTCGGTCGACCACCCATCCCACCGAGGATCGTAGACCAAAATGACAAACGTGTGACCGACGCCCAGCCAGAACGCCGCGATCGCGACGAAAACCCGCGCGCCGGGAACGGTGAACCGTTGATCCGGGAAGCGCAGGACAGCGCAGGCAATCAGCAGCCAAAACAGCGGCCCGACCAACTCGCCGACGAACGGGAACGGACCCGGAAACGGAACGTTGAGGCTGCTCAGCAACCAGCAACCGGCCGCCGCCATGAGCATCCCACCCGTCGCGTGCTGCCCCGGCTCCAAGAACAGCAGGTACCCGGCGAGCACCAGCAAGACATCGACCGCGACGTCGAGCACCAAGTGCAGCAGGCCCTTTCCCGCCGGCTGCACGGCGACGAACACGACCGTCAGGAAGATTGCCACCGCAGCCGCCGTGCCAAATCCCGATCGGGCAGCCGACACACCCCCGCCCCCCATCCACGGGTAACCTTTCCCACCCAAAACCCAACCCGCCACCACCCCTGCCGGACGACCCACCATTTCCACCTCCCCCGGATCCGCGGCCGCGATCAGAAGATGCGATTCCCCCTTCCCACCCCGATGAAACCTCAGGGTCGATCCCCCCTTAACGATATTCGAGGCTAGCTAGGAAGCGGGGTGAAATCGCGGCACTGTCCGTCGGGCGCCTTGCGGGTTCTGGTCTGGGTTCGGCCGACCGTCGGCCTAGAGGCCTTCAAAGCTTCAAAAACAGCACACATTACGCATCGTGCGCGACTTCGCTCGCTCCAGCGCGAACCAACCTCGTGTCATCGAATCTTCGCGACGAGGACTGCACTATGTGAACCCCGCATCGGAACACCATGGATTGTTGCGGGCTCGCACTATTCTGTGCCGTGGCTCGGCGTGACAGCACGGAGGTCCACATGCTCGACCGGCAGCGATCACTACGGCAAACCGTTCCGCTATCCGTCCTTGCGGCGATGGCGATCGCCCTCGTCACCCAACACGCAGCGGCAGCCTTGCCGGTGGCTAACAGCGAGTACGTTGCGCTGGGCGACTCATGGACAGCTGGCGCCGCACTTGTCGGTTCGCAGTGGTCTGTTTCTGACCAGTTCGTACCGCTCGGCTGCGCACAGTCCGACAACAACTACCCGAAACTCGTAGCGAGGGCGCTGCGCGTCGCCGAGTTCCGCGATGCAAGCTGCGCGGGCGCGCGGATTGCGAACCTGCCGAACCGACAGGCTGTTCCGTTCGGCGATGCCAATCCACCGCAGCTCGACCGGCTATCTCGCGCTACGGATCTGGTGACTGTCGGCATCGGCGGCAACGACGCAGGACTCGGCGAAGCAGTTCGAAACTGCATCACCGTGCAGCCACCGGCCTTGCACGCCCACTCCTGCAAGCTCGAGTACACAGCTGGCGGGGTCGACCGGATCACGGCCAATATTCCGGCGACCGAAGCGGCGGTCGTTGCCGTAGTCGAGGAAATCCGCCGGCGGGCTCGAGACGCAGATATTTTTCTGGTCAACTACCTCGCAGGATTGGTCGAACCAGGCTGCTGGCCGACCGTACAGGTCGCCGACGACGACATGATCTGGATCGCTCAGAAACTCCGCGAGATCAATGCGATGCTCGCCCGCGCCGCGCACGCGGCGGGCGCACACCTCGTCGACACATACACCTCATCGGCTGGCCATGACGTCTGCCAACCGCCGAATGTGCGCTACATCGAGGGCTGGATCCCGTTCTCACAGAATGGGCCAGCACTCGTTGTGCCTATCCATCCCAACGCTGCGGGCGCAATGTTCCAAGCACGTACTGTGCTCGCAGCGATTGGTCAGTATTGAAATTCAGGCGGCGTGAGCGGTCTACCGCTAGCCACTCCTCGTCACGCACTGTGTCGCGCACCCGACCCGAGGGTGCTGGGGCGATTACCGGCTCATCGACTTTCATCGGGCAATTAGCAAACGTCGGGGTTGTGGTTGTGGCGTTGTGGCGACCGCTGTTTGCGCGCTCGACGCCATCGAACCGCCGCCTTTACGGACTCGTTGTGGCCCGCCACCACAAGACCTGCACACGCTCGCGACGTCGAACCGCTCACGGATGCAGAACTCGGCGAGATCGTAGCCTCGGTTTTCCGACGAAGCGGGCTAGCGACGCGTCGATGTTGTTGTGGAGGGTGGCGAGCCGTTCGCCGAGACAGAATCCCTCGCCAATTGGCCCCCGGTTCCGACCGGGTACGAACCCACCAAGCCGCTGCCGATTCCGCCGCTGGTGCCAGGTCGCCCCGACGGACAGCTGGTCCCAAAGCGCCTACTGCCCGCGTTTATCCGAACGGGCCGAATGCGGGAAGGCAGCTCATTTCACCGCCGCTCGGCGCTGAGCGGGAGATCGGACGTCGTCCGTGTCTGAGGTCCCGGTACGGGCTCGGGTACGAGTCGCTGTGCCGACGTGAGCGATTCGATCTCCGGTGGCGATTTTTGCCGGATCCCGCTGGACGGGGTCAGTGCCGCAGCCGACGACGTCGACAGATGCTGACCACCCGCTGCGGACCCGATCGGCCGGCGGTCGGGAGAAGGCGCAGGGACGGTCATGCGGGTGACCGGCGAGTTGGCCGATCTGGCCGCGACCGCGGCGGCCGAGGCCGAACGGCCGCTGGCCAACGCGAAACCGGCGCTGCGACGGGCCAGCCCGGCGACGAGGCCCTCCCGCCACGCCCTGGTACGTCGCCCGCCAACGCTGTTGTAGGTGCGGTCGAACACCGGCGTGTGCACCAGCCCACAGCACCCTTCTTCGTTCCATGCACGTGCGCACACAGCCGAGCCTGTCGAAGCGGCATCCCGGGACTTTAGGGTTGGGTTAGGCTCGGCGACGATGGCTATGCACGGCGAACGACGCGATCGGTCGACCCGGCCCGGGTGCTCCGGTGGCCGGTAGGCTGCGCGCCCGGCTGCTCGATCCCGAGCGGCTCACCGATCGTCCCGACTTCGCCCTCGTCGGGGTCCTGCGTATCCCCGAGATCGCCACGAGTCCGTGGCAGGCCATCTCACGCCGCGTCCTGCTGGCGCTGACGCTGCTCTTCGTCGCCGCGACCATCGTCTACCTCGACCGCGACGGTTACCGCGACGCGCAGGAAAACCAGCTGTCCTACCTCGACTGCATCTACTACGCAACGGTGTCGCTGTCCACCACGGGTTACGGCGACATCACCCCGATCACGCCGTCGGCACGGCTGATCAACATCCTCGTCATCACCCCGCTGCGCATCTTCTTCCTCATCCTGTTGGTCGGCACCACGCTCGCCGTGCTGACGGAGAGGTCGCGGCAGGCGTTCAAGATTCAGCGATGGAGGCGCAGCGTGCGCAATCACACCGTCGTCGTCGGCTACGGCACCAAGGGCCGCACCGCGATCAACGCGATGATCGGCGACGGCGTGCAGCCCGGCGATATCGTCGTCGTCGACACCGACCCCGCGATGCTCGAGGCCGCCGCACGGGTCGGGTTGGTGACCGTGCAGGGCTCGGCGACCCGCTCGGACGTGCTGCGCCTGACCGGTGCCCAGTACGCGACGGCGATCATCGTCGCCACCAACCGCGACGACACCGCCGTCCTGGTCACCCTCACCGCCCGCGAGATCGCCCCGAAGGCGAAGATCGTCGTCGCGATCCGCGAGGCCGACAACACCCATCTGGCACGGCAGTCCGGCGCCGACTCCGTCGTCGTGTCGTCGGAGACGGCAGGCCGTCTACTCGGCATCGCCACCAGCACGCCCAGCGTCGTCGAGATGGTCGAGGACCTGCTGACGCCGGAGGCCGGCTTCGCCATCGCCGAACGCGAGGTGGAACCCGAGGAGGTGGGCGGCTCGCCGCGCCACCTCAGGGACATCGTGTTGGGCGTCGTCCGTGACGGGAACCTGATGCGGGTCGGCGACCCGAAGGCCGACGCTGTGGAACAGGGCGACCTGTTGCTCTACATCCGCCGCGTCGGAGGGTGACGCGCAAGGCCGATCCCCGGCGCGCAGTAGGGTCGCATCCGTGGCCGACTTCCAACTGATCGACACGCCGACGCTGTCTCGGTCCTCGATCGACCGCGCCGACGAACTGCGCGCCGACCCGGACGCGCTGGCCGCCGGCTGGTCCACCGCGATGCTGCTGCGGGTCGATCCGCGCGGGCAGGTGCAGGTCATCGACGGCGGCCTCGGCTTCGTCGACGCGATCTCGCATAGCCCCGAACTCGACCCGCACGCGGTGTTCCTCGGCATCGTCGACGGCCGACACGTCTGGGCGGTGCGGGTCGAGGAACTCGACGGCAAGCTGCGCGACCTGCGTTCGCTCGGCCACCGCCTCGACGATGCGAGCGCCGGGATGTTCACCACCGCGGTCGCGCTGCTGAACTGGCATCAGTCGGCCCTGCACAGCGCGGTGGACGGCAGCCGGACCCGGTCGGCGAAAGGGGGTTGGTCCCGAATCAGCGAGGCGATGGGCCACGAGGAGTTCCCGCGCACCGATCCGGCGATCATCTGCCTCGTCCACGACGGCGGCGACCGCGCCCTCCTCGGCCGTCAGCACATCTGGCCCGAGCGGATGTTCTCGATCCTCGCCGGCTTCGTCGAGGCGGGGGAGTCCTTCGAGCACTGCGTGGTCCGCGAGATCCGGGAGGAGGTCGGACTCGACGTGCACGACGTGCGCTACCTCGGCAGCCAGCCCTGGCCGTTCCCGCGTTCACTGATGGTGGGCTTCTCCGCCGTCGGCGACCCGCACCAGCCGCTCGTCTTCGCCGACGGCGAGATCGCCGAGGCGCACTGGTTCACCCGCGACGACATCAGCGGCGCTCTCGCCCACGGCGACTGGACCTCCAAGTCCGGCCACAGCCTGTTGTTGCCGGGTTCGATCTCCATCGCCCGCGCAATCGTGACCTCTTGGGCCCACACCTGACGAGAGCGCACCTTCTATCGCAAACCCCCGAGTGGATCCGACAACAGGTGCACACTCCGCCCCCGGCCCGCCAATCGCGCCCGCGTGGCCGCACTTCTCGGCGGGTCGGCGGCCAGTCGCGCGGTGTCGCAGCGACTCCCAAGGCGTCGCAGCGAGTCAACGTCGGGGGCACCCCTGGGTAGCGTCCACGACAGACTCAGGGGCACCCTCACCAGCGAAAACGACGGTGAGGGTGCCCCTGAGTAGCGCTAGACGGCGCGCTACAACCGACTCAGAGCGTTGCGAGCGCCTGCTTCACCGCAGCCAGCGACGGGTTGGTCGCGGTGCTGCCGTCGGCGAACTTGAGGGTGGGGACGACGTGGTTGCCCCCGTTGACGCTGCCGACGAACTCGGCGGCCGCGGGATCCTGCTCGATGTCGACGACCTCGTAGCTGATGCCTGCCTCCTCGAGCTGGGTCTTCAGTCGGCGGCAGTAGCCACACCACGTCGTCGAGTACATGGTCACTTCGGTCACAGCAGGTCTCCTCGAGGCGCGGACAGATACTCCAGCCGTCCAACATGCCGAGCGGGCTGGGTGTTCCCGCGGGTCTAGGACTGTGTCGGACCCCACTGCGATGATGGGTGACGTGCCCGCACCCACCGGACTCGATCCCGATCAGGTCGTCGCCGTACGCGCCCCTCGTGGCCCACTGTGCATCCTCGCCGGTGCCGGCACCGGCAAGACCCGCACGATCACGCACCGCATCGCGCACCTGGTGGAGTCCGGACACGTCGCCGCAGGTCAGGTGCTTGCAGTGACGTTCACCGCCCGCGCTGCGGGGGAGATGCGTTCGCGGCTGCGCGCCCTCGGACTCGGTGACGCCGCGCAGGTGCAGGCGCGCACGTTCCATGCCGCGGCGCTGCGCCAGTTGCGCTATTTCTGGCCGCAGGTGGTGGGCGACCTCGAGTGGCGGCTGCTCGACAGTAAGTTCGCGCTGGTCGGCCAGGCCGCCAGCCGAGTCGGGCTGCGGCCCAGCACCGAGACCGTGCGCGACCTCGCCTCCGAGATCGAGTGGGCGAAAGCGTCCCTGCTCGCCCCCGAGGATTACGCCGCCGGCGCGGCACGCGCCGTCCGCGACCTTCCCGCCGACGCCGAACAGGTCGCCGCCGTCTACGCACGCTACGAATCCAGCCGCAAAACCCCCGACGGCTTCCTGCTCGACTTCGACGACCTGCTCATGCACACCGCCGCCGCGATCGAGGACCATCCGGCCGTCGCCGACGAGTTCCGCGAACGCTACCGATGCTTCGTCGTCGACGAATACCAGGACGTCACCCCCCTGCAGCAGCGCGTGCTCGACGCCTGGCTCGGCGACCGCGACGACCTCACCGTCGTCGGGGACGCCAACCAGACCATCTACTCGTTCACCGGCGCCAGCCCGAAGTGTCTGCTCGACTTCTCCCGCAGGTATCCGCACGCCACACTCGTCCGGCTCGAACGCGACTACCGCTCGACACCGCAGGTGGTGTCGCTGGCGAACCGGGTGATCGGCGCCGCGAGCGGACGGATCGCGGGCACCCGGCTGCAACTGGTCGGCCAGCGCCCGCCCGGGCCGGAGCCGGCGTTCGCCGAGTACGACGACGAGCCCACCGAGGCCTCCGCCGTCGCAGACCAGATCAAGGACCTCATCGACAAGGGCATTCCGGCCGCCGAGATCGCCATCCTGTACCGGATCAACGCCCAGTCCGAGGTCCACGAGCAGGCGCTCACCCAACTCGGCATCCCGTACCAGGTCCGTGGCGGCGAGGGCTTCTTCACCCGCCCCGAGGTCCGTAAGGCGATCACCGCCCTGCGCCGCGCCGGAGAGCGCGACGACCTGCCCGACGCCGCCGACCTGCCCACCCTCGTGCGCGCGGTGCTCGCGTCGGTCGGCCTCACCGCCACCGAACCGACCGGCGCGCAGGCCCGGGAACGCTACGCGTCGCTGGTCGCGCTCGCGCAGCTCGCCGACGAACTCGTCGAGCAGCAGCCCGACCTCGACCTGCCCGACCTGCTGCGCGAACTCGCCGCCCGCGCCGAGGCCCGCCACCCACCGACGGTGCAGGGCGTGACGCTCGCCTCGCTGCACGCCGCCAAAGGCCTGGAATGGGACGCGGTGTTCCTCGTCGGCCTCACCGACGGCAGCCTCCCGATCAGCCACGTCCTCGGGGACGGGGGCGCCCCGAACGACCCCGCCGCGCTCGAGGAGGAACGACGCCTGCTCTACGTCGGCGTCACCCGTGCGCGCGAACACTTGCATCTGTCCTGGGCTCTGGCCCGCAACGAGGGCGGCCGCCGGTCGCGCAGGCGGTCCCGGTTCCTCACTGGCCTGGTCCCCGACGACTCACCCGCCTCGCGGATCGCCGCGCCTGCGCGGCCCGCCAAGCGCCGCCCGCAGTGCCGGGTCTGCGGCAAACCCCTGCTCGGTACCACCGCCACCATGCTCGGCCGCTGCGACGCCTGCCCGTCGAACCTCGACGAGGACCTGCTCGTGGCGCTGCGCACGTGGCGCACCGAGAAGTCCCGCGAGCTGCAGGTCCCGGCCTATGTCGTGTTCACCGACAACACGCTCACCGCGATCGCCGAACAACGCCCCGCCGACGACAGTGCGTTGGTCGCCATCCCGGGTATCGGCGCCAAGAAACTCGAGCGCTTCGGGCCCGACGTGCTGCAGTTGGTGCGCGGTGGACCCGCCGCCGCCGACTAGCCACCGATCGACGCAAAAACCGCAGGTCGAAAATGGGTTGTGCGGTCCCGGTGCCTTTGCCTACCCTGGACTCAACGCGCCGAGATGGCGGCGTGTGTCCGATCGCAGAGGCTTCGATGACTGCGTGGGTTTGCGTGAGCGAGGAGGTGGCGACGCGATGAAGGTTTCCGAGTTCGGTGTGCAAAGCGTTGTGTTCTGCGCGCAAAGCGCCGCGGTCACGCCTGCCCTCGCTGCAGCGGATCTCAGCGGTGCAGCCATGCTGCGCAACGCCGCGGAGCCCATGGGTAGGCCGGCAGCCGCCCCGCCGGTAGCCCGCCTGGCACCCACCGCCCGCGCCTGGCGCATTCGCTTTGCACCTGCACTGTCCGTGATCGGATCCGGTCACCGAATCAGACTTCGGTAACCACCCTTCGGATTCCCGGCCACGGATCGCACCAGCGGACCGTGGCCGTCGTCTTTCTCGGCTCGATCAGCGGGAAGCCTCGGCGCCGGTCCCACCCGAACCCCGTGGCCCCGAGCGAGAAGGAGAACGACATGTCCAGCGCGACGATCCGCCTGACATGCCGAGATCAGTCCGAAACATCAATCACCGCAAGCGAACCGAAGATCGAGTTGCCTTGTCGTCGGGACGATCCGGACCTCTGGTTCGCCGAGAGTCCCGCGCAACTCGAGCAGGCGAAGGCGCTGTGTGCGACATGTCCGGTACGTGAGCGCTGCCTGCGCGCCGCCCTCGACCGCGCCGAACCGTGGGGTGTCTGGGGTGGCGAGATCTTCCATCAGGGTGCCGTCATCGCGCGCAAGCGCCCACGCGGCCGGCCCCGCAAGGCGGCGTGAACCCGAGGCGGCATGAACCCGAGTAGAGCCGAGCGAGTACCGGCGCCCGGCTCTACTCGGCGAATCCGGGCATCCACTCCGTGAGGATGCGCATGTACGGTGCCTCGGCGTCGAGTTGTGACGCGACGCCGACGGATCCCAGCAGCACCCGGAAGATCATCAGATACTTCGGCGGCAGGTTCAGCGCGCGTCCGGTCCTGAACTGTGCGCTGTCGAGGTCCGCTGCCGATCCCGCGACCCGCTGCAGCCACGCGCGGGTGAAGTGGAACGAATCGCTGTGGATCGGATCGGTGAACGGGCGCAGGTAGTCGGCGATCTCGCGGTCGGTGACGGTACGGCCCGGGATGACGAAGTGGTTGTCGTACAACAGAGTGGTCAACTCGTCGAACCGCCCGTCGCGGGCGAGACGCACCATCCGGCCCAGCACCGGCGGCAGCCCGTTCGGCATCGGCGCGCACGCACCGAAGTCGATGATCCCCATCCGCCCGTCGTCGAGCAGCATGAAGTTTCCCGGATGCGGGTCGCAGTGCAGCAACCCCACCCGCGCCGGCGCGGAAAAATGGAACTGCGCCAGCAGCGCGCCGCAACGGTTGCGCTGTTCGCGGGTCCCGTCCGTGATGATCCGCGAGAGCGGGGTCGCGCCCATCCACTCGGTGACGACGGCTTTCGGGGCGCTCGCGACCACGTGCGGGATCAGGTAGTCGGGGTCGCCGTCGAACTCTTTCGCGAAGCGACGCTGGTTGTCGGCCTCGATCCGGTAGTCCAGTTCCTCCTCGGTGCGCGCGGTCAGCTCGCCCAGAATCGGTTTGACGTCGGCGCCCGGGATGACCGACGAGATCAGCCCGGTCATCCGCGACAGGGTCTTCAGGTCCGCCCGCAGCGCCTCGTCCGCCCCCGGGTACTGCACCTTCACCGCGACCGGCCGCCCGTCCGACCACACCGCGCGGTGCACCTGGCCGATGCTGGCCGACGCCGCCGGGGTGTCGTCGAACGAAAGGAACCGCTCCCGCCATCGGGTGCCGAGTTGCTGGTCGAGGACCCGGTGCACCGACTTCGCGGGCAGCGGCGGTGCCTGCGCCTGCAGCTTGGTGAGCGCCTCGCGGTAGGGCTCGGCGTACTCCTCCGGGATCGCCGCCTCCATCACACTGAGCGCCTGACCGAACTTCATCGCGCCGCCCTTGAGCTCACCGAGCACGGTGAACAGCTGCTCGGCGGCCTTTGCGGCGAGCGCCGCGTCGATCTCCGACCGGTCCCCACCGGCAAGCTTGCGTCCGAAGCCGACGGCCGCGCGCCCTGCGATCCCCAGCGGGATGCTCGCGAGCTTCGCGTTCCGCGCGCCGCGTCGGCGCTGTATCTCCGTCACGCCACCATCTCCGTCACGCCACCATCATGGCCGACGAAGCTGGGAAACCGGCGATGCGCAGCTTCCGGGTCAGCACGGCGGGGTCGCGAGGTCGACGCAATCGCACAGCTCGTGGCGTTCCCAGCGGCGCACCCCGAGGGTGTGCGCGGTGAGGTCCACCTCGACAGTGGCGTCCAGCACGGTCGGCGCCGGCTGTGTTGGATGCGACGGTCCGGCGAGCACGATCTCGAGTTGCCCCAGCGCCACCGCCGCGGTCGCCTGCACGGTCGCCGCGTCGGCATACCCGACCCGGCCCAGCAACTGCGCCGCCAGGTGCGGCCATTCGGCGTCGAAGTCGCAGCGGGTCAGATCCGCGCAACGCAGGCAACTCGTCGACCCCGGCAGCACCAGCGGACCGACGATGCCCTTCCCGTCCCGCAGTCGCACCTGCAGGTGCGGCAGCCGTGCCACCACCAGCGCCTGCGCCAGCCGGGGCTCGACGACGAGGTCGTCGGCAAGCACCACCAGGTCGACGTCCCAGTCCGCCACCAGGGTGCGCCGGCCCTGCGAATGCGATCGGCTTACCCGCACCCCGCGGTCGCGCAACCGCGCGCTGACCGCGTCCGAGAGGGGGCCGCGGCCGTGCACCCGCAGCGAGGTCGAGCGCGCGTCGGGTTCCGGGTCGATGATCAGCAGCCCCGCCGCGTCGAGTTCGGACAGCACCTGCGCCGTGTGCGCCGGCGCGATTCCCATGTCGGTGGCCTGCCACGTCACCTGCCCGCGGGAGCGGCCGCCGTCGAGCAGGCGGAGCAGGTCCACCAGAGCGGCGGGGTCGACGCCGCGCGGCGGGCGCAGCAACGTCGCGGTGTCCGGATCCCAGCCGAGTTGAACGGTCCCCTCGGGTCGCAGCAACACCAGCAGTTTCGGATGCAGCATCGGCCCACCGGCGGGCGGGGCGCTCGTCGCACGTGTCATGCGGGCGAGTATGCCGTCGGCGGCCCGCCCCATCCCCGCTCCGAACCCTGGTTATCCACAGGTTCGGACAGCGAATTTCAGGATTTTTCGCCGCCGGTACCGCCCTCGCCGCGTTCGCGTTCACGCTTCTCGGTCTCCTCGAGCTGCGCCATCGGATCATCGAAAGCCGTTGTGCCGCCGCCCAACAAGGAGTCGATGAAACCGGCGGGGTTGTCCAGGTCGGACGAATCCGGCAGCAGATCGGGATGCGCCCACACGCCGTCGCGGGAGTCGATTCCGGCGTCGGCGGTGATTCGTCGCCACAACGTGGCCGCCTCACGCAGTTTGCGGGGCCGCAACTCGAGCCCGACGAGGGTCGCGAAGGTCTGCTCGGCCGGTCCGCCGGTCGCGCGGCGGCGGCGCAGCGTCTCGGTCAGCGCCGCCGAGCCGGGCAGGCGGTCGCCCACCGCCTCGCCGACCACGACCTCCACCCAGCCCTCGATCAAGGCCAGCAGCGTCTCGAGCCGGTCGAGGGCGGCCTGCTGGTCGGGCGTGGTCTGCGGTTCGAACGCGCCCTGCTGCAGGATCTCCTCGAGCTTCGACGGGTCCGTCAGCGACATCGGGTCGATGTTCTGCGCCGCCTGCTCGATCGCCGAGAAATCCATCTTGATGCCGCTCGCGTATTGCTCGACGGCGCCGAGCACCCGCTGCCGCAGCCACGGCACGTGCTGATAGAGCCGCTGGTGCGCGGCCTCGCGCGCGGCGATGAACACGATGATCTCGCGTTCGGGCTGTTCGAGCCCCTCGCTGAACTTCGAGATCGCGCCGGGCAGCAGCGCCGCGGTCCCGTCCGGTCCCAGCGGCAGCCCGATGTCGGTGGAGGTGAGCACCTCCTTGGCGAGCTGGCCGAGCGCCTGCCCGAGCTGGGAGCCGAACGCCATGCCGCCCATCTGGGTGAGCATCCCCATCATCGGCCCGGCGAACTCCTGCGCCTCCGCGGGCAGCGCGGTGGTCCACATCCCCGAGATCTGCGCCGCGACGGGGTCGCAGAGCCGCTTCCACGTCGGCAGCGTGTTCTCGATCCAGTCGTTCGGCGTCCAGGCGGCCGTCTTCGTCGCGCCCGCCGGCAGCGTGGTCGCGCCGTCGAGCCAGGTTTCCGCCAGCCGCAACGCGTCCGCGGTTGCCGATGCCGACCCCGCCGACACCGGCTCCACCGTCGATCCGAGCTGCTGGCGCGCGAGCTGCTTGGCGACGTCGTAGTTCACCGGTCCACCCGAGCCGCCCGTGGTCGCGGCCGCGCCCATGCCGCTGAGCATCTGCCCGAACTGGGTCAGCATCTGACCGAGCGCCGCGGGGTCGAAGCCGGCCGCGTCGAAGCCCTGGCCGCCGCCCGGCAGGCCTAACCCGAACGGGTTGCCGGCGCCGGACTCGCCCCCCGACTTGCCCTCGTCTTCCTTCTTGCGGTCGGGGTCGTCGTCGGGGTTGGAGAAGCCGAACGGGGTGTCGCTGCTCATGTCGTCAACGGTACAAGCACAGACCCCGGGCCGAGACACCACGAATGCGCTGTCGGTGAACACGGATCGCTAGTCTGGCCGGGTGAGTCGACGGATCGCCACCCTGATCGCGGCGCTGATACCGGTGATCTCGCTCGGTGTCCTCGCCACGATCCTCACGGTCCCGTTCGTCGCGCTCGGTCCGGGTCCCACGTTCAACACCCTCGGCGACGTCGACGGCAAGCCGGTGGTCGCGATCGAGGGAACCGAGGTGGACCCGACGGCGGGCAACCTCAACATGACGACGGTTTCCGTACGCGACGGCCTGACCATCTTCGAGGCCATGGCCTACTGGGCCAGCGGACGCTACGGGCTGGTGCCGCGTTCGGAGGTGTACCCGCCGGAGAAGACCCGCGAGGAGATCGACGAAAGCAACCAGGCCGACTTCGCCCGATCCGAGGACTCGGCCGAACTCGCCGCGTTGCGGTTCCTCGACTACCCGATCACGCTGCAGGTCGACCAGGTCGCCACGGACGGTCCCGCCGCCGATGTTCTGCAGGCAGGCGATCAACTGGTGAGCATCGCCGGCACGCCGGTCGACTCGGTCCCTGCCGTCCAGGGTGCGGTCGGGTCGAAGGCGCCCGGTGAGCAGGTCGCGATCGTGTTCCGCCGTGACGGAATCGAGCAGTCCGCGACCGTCACGCTCGCCGCGCGACCCGACGACGCCGAGAAGGGCTACCTCGGCATCACCCCGGTGGAGGAACCGGACGTGCCGTTCACCGTCGACTTCAACCTCGCCGACATCGGCGGCCCGTCGGCCGGGCTGATGTTCAGCCTCGCCGTGGTGGACAAGCTGAGCCCGGGGGAGTTGTCGGACGGCCAGTTCGTCGCCGGCACCGGAACCATCGACTCGACCGGCGAGGTCGGCGGGATCGGTGGCATCCCGTACAAGCTCGTCGCCGCACGCGAGGCCGGGGCGAGCGCATTCCTCGTTCCGGCCGGCAACTGCGACGAGGCGCGCCAGCACGCGCCCGAGGGCCTCGACCTGATCAAGGTGGACTCGCTCACCGCCGCGGTCGACGCCCTCGAGGCGCGCCAGGCCGGGCAGCCCACGCCGACCTGCGGTTAGTCGAGCGTCGCCAGCAGGGCCTCGACCAGGTTCGGGGCCAGGTCTGGGTAGGTGAGCAACTCGATTTCCTCGTCGGCGAACGGATCCTCCGACTCCTCCGGACGTAATTGCAGCAATGACAACGACGCACCGTCGCGCAGCACACCCACGTAGAGGCGCGCCTCGCGACGGTCGGGGTAGGCATCCGCGGCTGCCCGGGCGGCGGAATCGGCCGCATCCGGGTCGGCGAGCAGCGGCTCCAGCGCGTCATCGAGCGTGCCCTCGGCCTCCGGCGGCAGCACGACGATCTGCTGCACCAGCACACACCCAGACACCGCCGGCGGCCAACTCGTCGTCGCGAGAAACTCGTCGAGCGCGGGCGAGGCGCCCTCGACGCCGGGCGGCAGCGGGCCCTGCGCAACCGGAGTGAGCTCGTGACCGTCGTCGAGCTGATCGAGCAGCGCGGGCTCCGCGGCAGCCAGATCCGCGGTCGGGACCAGCGCAAACAGCTGCGGCGGGAGGTCCCAGCCCTGCTCGCCGACGAACTCGGCGACCTCGCGGATGCTGCGCGCCAGAGCGCGCTGGGAGCCGTCCTCGTCGAGCATCGAACAATCCTTTCGTCGGCCACTCGAAAACTTTCCGTAGAGTGGGGCGAAACGGTCACCTGGGTGATCGGGAGCGTGTGCGGCAGTGTGCCGCCTGAACACAATTGGAGTGTGGCACGTGGGCATGCGGCCCCCCAGTGGGATCCCGTCGCTATCGCGCCGGAGCAAGGTCTTGCTCGGCATCGGGTTGGCAGTCGCAGCCTTGCTGCTGATCGGCCCCCGACTGATCGACACCTATACCAACTGGCTCTGGTTCGGCGAGGTCGGGTTCCGCGGCGTCTACGTGAAGGTGTTCCTCACCCGCGTGGTGCTGTTCCTGATCGTTGCCCTGTTGGTAGGCGGCCTCATCTGGCTCGGCCTGGTGCTCGCCTACCGGTCGCGGCCGGTGTTCCCACCGACCGCCGGTCCGAACGATCCCATCGAGCGCTACCGCACGGTGGTGATGAGCCGGCTCAAGCTGTTCGGCATCGGCATCCCCGCAGTCCTCGGCGTGTTCTGCGGCCTGATCGCCCAGTCGAACTGGGTGACGGTGCAGTTGTTCCTCAACGGCGGGTCGTTCGGCATCCAGGACCCTCAGTTCGGTCTCGACGTCGGGTTCTACGCCTTCGACCTGCCGTTCTACCGGATGGTGCTGAACTGGCTGTTCGTCGCGCTGATCATCGCGTTCCTGGCGAACCTGGTCACCCACTACGTCTTCGGCGGCCTGCGGCTCACCGGCCGGCAAGGCTCGCTCAGCAAGCCGGCCCGCATCCAACTCGCCGTGCTCGCCGGCTCGTTCGTGCTGTTGAAGGCGTTCGCCTACTGGCTGGACCGATACACCTTGCTGTCCAGTAGCCGGAAGGAGCCGACCTTCACCGGTGCCAGCTACACCGACATCAACGCGGTGCTGCCGGCGAAGTTCATCCTGCTCGCGATCGCGGTGATCTGTGCCGTGGCGTTCTTCACGGCGATCTTCCTGCGTGACCTGCGCATCCCGGCGATGGCGACGGCGCTGCTGGTGCTCTCGTCGATCCTGGTCGGTGCGGTGTGGCCGCTGGTCGTCGAGCAGTTCTCGGTGCGTCCGAACGCGGCCGACAAGGAACGCGTGTACATCGAACGCAACATCGAGGCGACCCGGGAGGCGTACGGCATCACCGACGACACCGTGGAGTACCAGAACTATCCCGGCGTCGGCACGCAGAGACCGCGTGACGTGCCCGCCGATGTCACGACGATCGCGAACACCCGCCTGCTCGACCCGAACGTGCTTTCCCGCACATTCACCCAGCAGCAGCAGCTGAAGAACTTCTACGGCTTCCCGGCGTCGCTGGACATCGACCGCTACGACATCGACGGGCAGAAGCAGGACTACGTCGTGGCCGCGCGCGAGTTGTCGCCGCGCAGCCTCACCGGCAACCAGACCGACTGGATCAACCGGCACACCGTCTACACCCACGGCAACGGCTTCGTCGCCGCGCCCGCGAACCGCGTCAACGCGGCGGTGCGCGACGCCGCCAACGAGAGCGCGAACAGCAACAGCGGTTACCCGATCTACACGGTCAGCGATCTCGCCTCGCAGGCGACGGGCAACCAGGTGATCCCGGTCGACCAGCCGCGCATCTACTACGGCGAGGTGATCGCGCAGTCCGACCCCGACTACGCGATCGTGGGCGGCACCGAAGGTGCGCAGCCGCGCGAGTACGACACCGACACCGAGCGCTTCACCTACGCCGGCAGCGGCGGCGTGCCGATCGGCAACTGGTTCAACCGCCTCGCCTTCGCGGCCAAGTACACCGAGCGCAACATTCTGTTCTCCGGCGCCATCGCCTCGGATTCGAAGATCATCTACAACCGGGACCCGCGCGACCGCGTGCAGCATGTCGCGCCCTGGTTGACCGCCGACGGGGATGCCTACCCCGCGGTGGTGAACGGCAAGATCGTCTGGATTGTGGACGCGTACACGACGCTGGACAACTACCCCTACGCCCAGCGCAGTTCGCTCGAGGGGCTGGTCGAGGACAGCGTCGACCAGAGCACCGGTAGGCTGCTGCCGCGCAAGGAGGTCTCCTACATCCGCAACTCGGTCAAGGCGACCGTCGACGCCTACGACGGCACCGTGACGCTGTACGAGGTGGACAGCAACGACCCGGTGCTCCAAGCCTGGGAGGGCGTCTTCCCGGGGGCGGTCAAGCCGTCGAGCGACATCTCCGACGAGTTGCGGGCGCACTTCCGCTACCCCGAGGACCTGTTCAAGGTGCAGCGCGAGATGCTCGCGAAGTACCACGTGAACGACCCGGGCGAATTCTTCACCAACAACGCGTTCTGGTCGGTGCCCAGCGACCCGACCGTCGACGGCGGCGGCGGGCTCAACCAGCCGCCGTACTACGTGCTCGTCGGCGACCCGCAGACGGGGCAGGCGTCGTTCAACCTGACCAGCGCGATGGTCGGGTACAACCGCGAGTTCCTCTCGGCCTACGTCTCGGTGAAGTCCGACCCCGATGGGTACGGCAAGTTCACCGTGCTGCAGCTGCCGACGGACTCGCAGACGCAGGGTCCGCAGCAGACGCAGAACTCGATGACGTCGGACACCCGAGTCGCCTCGGAACGCACGTTGTTGCAGAACGCCAACCGGATCCAGTACGGCAACCTGCTGACGCTGCCGATCGCAAATGGCGGCATCCTCTACGTCGAACCGCTCTACACCGAGCGCAACACACAGGGGGGCAACACCTCGACGTTCCCGCAGTTGTCGCGCGTGCTGGTGAGCTACCGCGAGCCCGGAGCGCTGGGTGGTGTGAAGGTCGGCTACGCGCCGACGCTGGCGGAGGCGCTGGATCAGGTGTTCGGCTCAGGCACGGGTAGCGCGGCGACCGCCCCCGGCGGCGACGCGATCACCGCTCCGCCGGCCGAGGCACTGCCCCCCGACGGGCAGACCCAGGCGGCCGGCATCGTCCCCGCCCCGGCACCGGCCGCGCCGAGCCAGGACGCGGCGATCGCCGAACTCGACGCTGCCCTGGCCAACGTCCGCAGCGCCCAGCAGAGCGGCGACCTGGCGCAGCTCGGCAGCGCGTTCGACCGTCTGCAACGCGCGATCGACGGCTACCAGGCCGCGGGCGGGTAAGGCACTCCGCGGCCGGATGCCAGCCCTGGCGCGACGCCGCGCAGGATCTGTACGCGTCGCGCAGGTTGTAGTGCGCGCGACGCGTACAGAACCTGCGCGGCGTGCCTCGACGGAGGCGACGTCCGCGGGCGGGGCCTCGGCCCCTGGGGCGGTAGCCCGGACACACGACAGCGCCGCCGTCACCAAGGGTGACGGCGGCGCTGCTGTGTCTGCTGGCGGGGCTACCTCAGAATCAGAGGTACGCGCCGCAGTGCGGCCACGCGCCGGGGCCCTGGGTGGCGAGCACGTTCTCGGCGACCCGGATCTGCTCCGCGCGGCTGGCGTTGGCGGCGTTGCCGGAGCCGCCGTTGGCGGCCCAGGTGCTCTGGCTGAACTGCAGTCCGCCGTAGTAGCCGTTGCCGGTGTTGATGCCCCAGTTGCCACCGCTCTCGCACGCGGCGACGGCGTCCCAGTCGTTGGCGGCCGCGGTTCCGGCGCCGAAGCCGATCGGGAGGGCGACGATGGCCCCCGCGACGGCGGTCATGCCCAGGGTGCGGGTGAACTTGCTACGCATTCGGTTTCCTCTCCGCGCGTGCCGACACGATGTGTATCCCTGCCCCGCCAATAAGTTGTCGGGTCACGATCCGCGGGGCAGGTGCGGCAGCGGCGGATCGAGTTGGCCCAGTCGAACTGGTTGGGCCGTTGCATCAATACGGTAAACGCAAAGTCTCATTTGGTCACGCACTGATAACGGCGACGAAATTCGCCTTGATTCAAGATCGAATCCGACGAATTCGCAGATGAACGCGGAATAACAGCGCGGGTATTTGAACGCGAAACCGTCGAGAATTGTGGTGGAGATCACATCAATCCGCGCTAACGGTGCCTCGTTTTACGACGAATGGGCGCCGCACCTCTCCGGTGCGGCGCCCCTTCGCGCGGACGATCAC
>DATDBL010000073.1:0-6862 GCA_036524855.1 Aldersonia sp.
TCGATGCTCGTGTACACCAGGGGTCAGTTCTTCGGTCCGCACCAGGACTCGGAGAAGGACGACCAGATGGTCGCCTCGCTGGTCGTCACCCTCCCCGGCACGTTCACCGGGGGATCGCTGGTCGTCACGCACCGCGGCGAGCGCACGGTCTACCGATCCTTGAAGCACAAGCTGTCGTTCGTCGCGTTCTACTCCGACTGCCGCCACGAAGTGCGATCGGTCCGTTCCGGCCACCGGGTCGTGTTGACGTACAACCTGATGCTCGCCGATGCCGGCGTCGGCCCTGCTGCGCCGGTTCCGGGTGTTCACCTTGCGCTGGCCGACCTGCTCGACAAGCATTTCGACACGCCGACCCGTTCGCCGTGGCGCGACGGCGAGGGGCCAACGCCGAACCGGCTGGTGTATCTTATCTGCTCGATCACCAGTACACCGAGCGCGGCCTCAACTGGACCCGGCTCAAGGGCGGCGATGCGGTTCGCGCGGCGGCGCTGCGGGTTGCGGCCGACCGTGCGGACTGCGACATCACCCTCGGCCTCGCCGATATTCAGGAGACGTGGAGCTGCCCCGCCGAGGAGTGGGACGGCTGGCGCTAATCGCCCACGCTGGAACGACTACGACGACCCGGACATCATGCTCGATGACGGCCCGGCGGACCCAAGTGCGTACGAGCTGGAGGAACTCCTCGACTCCGGCATCACTCTCGGCTCGTGCACCGACCCGTCCGGCGCGGCCGCCGAACCGCTCGTCGCCCGCGTCGACGACACCGAAGTGTGCGCGACGACGCCGTCTGTTCTGCTCGAGCCCTACGAGTCGGAATACGAAGGCTACATGGGCAACTACGGCAACACGATGGACCGCTGGTACCGGCGCGCCGCGATCGTCGTCTGGCCTCGGAGGATCGCGTTAGAGGTGCATGCCGACCACATCCGCGCCGGCGATGTCGACACCGCGCGAGACCTGGCCGCGACCCTGGAGCCGTTCTGGGATTTCACCGCCCGCGGGATCCGTCAGCCCGACGTCGTCGCATCGGCGTTACGCGTGGCCGCCGACCTCGATCGGGCCGACATGGCGGCCATGTTGCTGGGGCCGCTATGCGTCGAGCCGCTCACGCACAGCCACGCGCAGGAGCTGGTCGCCGTCGCGGCTCGATACGGCGACAGCTGGTTCGGCGCACTGCTCGCCGGCTGGTTCACCGCGAGATCGCCGCGGGATCACGGCCAAGTGGAGCGCCGGTCGTGGGTCGCGTCGCTGACGCCGCTGTGCGACGCGCTGCAGGCCACGGACTCGGCCAATGGCGCGCGGATTGCTCGGCTGCTCTTGCACCGGACCTGGGCATGGCTCGACGCCGAGATCACTCGATCACGGGCGATCCGCCAGCCCAGCCACCGCGACCAGGCGTTGGTCGAACTGGCGCCGCCAATCGCCGGCTTCCTCGCCGGCGTGGCGGTCAGTGCGGCCGATGATCTGCGCGAGGCGACAGTAGCCACCCTTTGTGCAGACGACGCGCTGCTGTGCTTCCTGGTCGAGATACTCCGGCAAGCCGCGAAGGAGATGCCTCCCGACGCCCTTGCGGCCGCGGGTGTCGACGCGATGCTGCTGCACTGCGTCGGTCGGCTCACCGCGAGGCTTGCGCGGCCGGTGCGAGACGATGACGACTGGTCGATCGCGGTCCCCGCTGGATGCGACTGCGACCTCTGCGCCACACTCGGCGATTTTCTCGACGACCCCGCGCGACGGCGGTTCGAATGGCCGATCAAGCAAGACAGTCGCCACCACGTACACAGCCGGATCGACCAAGAGGAGCTGCCCGTCGATCACCGGACGATTCGCAAGGGACGGCCGTACACCCTGGTTCTGACCAAGACGATGGCGCTCTTCGAGCGCGAGGAGCAGGCGCGCCGCCGCGACGAGGACGACCTCGTATGGCTCGGTGGCCAGCTCACTCCTCGCGTTCGTACTCGATGATCAAGGGCCGCATCAACGTCGACGCACTCTCACCGAGCTTGCGGCGATCGGGTGGAAAGGTCGCCGCCGCATCCAGCCGCGGGCGAAGCCCTGTCTTGTCTGTGTATTATGCACTCCCGCAAGGTAATTCGCTGCGACTAGGCACGTTACCGAGTTCGCGCCCGCTTCGATCGAGCCGACAGGCCCTCGACAGACCGCTGACGGCGTCGGGCGACGAATGCCGCGAGTACCAAGAATTGGTATGTTGGTTCATGGGAAAGAACACATCGTTCAGCCTCGACGAGCACTACAGCGCCTTCATCGAGGCCGAGGTCGCGGCGGGCCGGTACCGGTCGGCCAGCGAGGTCGTTCGCGCGGCGCTGCGGTTGCTCGAGGACCGCGAAACCCAACTGCGGGCACTGCGGGAGGCGCTGCAGGCGGGCGAGCGCAGTGGCGCCTCCGCGCCGTTCGATTTCGATGACTTCCTCGCCCGCAAGCGCGCCGAGCAGTCGACCGACCGGTGAGCCGATACCTCCTCTCACCGGCAGCCCGCGACGACCTAAACGAGACCTGGGACTCCACCTGCCGCCACTGGGGCGCAGACCAGGCCGAGGACTACATTCGCCAGATCCAGCACGTGATCGAGCGCGCCGCGGCGAATCCACGCATCGGCCGGGCCTGCGACGAAATCCGCCCCGGCTACCTCAAGCTCGCCACCGGATCCCACGTGCTGTTCTACCGGCTCACCGGCGACGGCCAGGTCGATGTCGGACGCGCGGTGCACCAGCGCATGGACGTCGACCGCCAGCTCTGACCTTGTCTGCACGAGACCATGCCGCCGCTGCCCGGTGGGGACTCCAGCGCATGATCCGAGATCCGACGGCAAACGGATCCTCCTGCGATCGATTGGCCCGACGCCGTCGCGAACTACGCCGGCTACCGTCCACCGCGCCCTCCCGCGAATTCTGTTCCACAATCAGGCTTTGCCCGACGCCGACACCGAGTTCCGGCTCGAAGCCGACCTGCAGCAGCACCTATCATCGCGCCGACGCCCCCCCGGGGTGCCCCGGGTGGGGAATTGTGTGACGAATGGGGAGAATTCATGACGGACAAAGGTCAGGCCGTCGGTCCACACGATGGCGCCGGGCGGCGCGATCATCAACGTCTCGAGCGTGCTGGAACTCGTCAGGCTGGGGCCGCCCGGGCCGCACACTCCGCTCGACGGCGTCGGCCTCTCGGTGCTCACCCGCGACCTCACTCAACAGTGGTCGCCCGCAAACGAATTCGTCAACCTCGCGCGGCAGGGTGCTGCGCGTGCGAGCCGACCAAGGATCTCGACGACGACCACGTCGATCCAAAGTCGGCGACACTGATACTAATTGCCGACCGTTTGCTGTTTTGTTACCCCGATGATATGACGGGACATGAGAACGGCTGTCCATTCCCGGCTCCAGGATCGCGGTACTGCTACACCACCAACCGACGTTCCCCCGACATTTGCATGGTCGAGCGCGCGGCGGTGAAGATCGCGGCCGGCCAACGCGTCCCCACACACCGGCCGGTCCGTAGGAAGGGGCGCCGTACCCTCCAGACCAGCGCCGACATATGTAGATCCGCGGTATCGACCGCTCGACACAACACCCTCTCCACACAGCGGGACGACGGGCTGGCCGTATGACACAGGCTCGCAACGTAGCTGAAGAAACGTGAATGCGGCGAACGGAACACGTCCCGATAGTCCAAGCGCGAGTTCGTCGAGGTGGCACACGACTGCCGGGCCGCGATGGGTGAAGCTGAGCCGAGGCGCGCTGGACCACCGCCGGTTCTGGGACGCGATGGACCGCCTCGGCGAGGCCGGGCTGCGCGAGATCGAGATCCGGATCGGCCGGGCGATGGTCACCGAGTTAGGGCTGATCTGACCGGTATGGCAATGGACATGACCGACTTCGCCACCTTCATCGACACGGGCAACGAGCACGCGCCGATCGCGCAACGCGGCAAGGCAAAACAGAAACGCGCCGACCTGCTGGTTGGCGCTGGAAGCGGGAGCACATCGGGGTCGGCTGATCGGGTCAGTCGGGTCCGGTACTGGTGGATGAGGAAGTTTCGGTTGGCGACGGCAAGTGCCCACTCGACGCCGTCGGGCGCAAGGACACCGAGCGTGGAGAGTCGGTTGGCGGCCTCACCGAGCTTCATCATCAGGGAGTCGCCGGCCTCTTACAGGGGGTCGTCGCCCAAATGGTGTCCTTGCCGCGCTCGATGATCCACTCGACGCGTTCCAGCCAGCGTCGAATATGCAACACCTCCTTCGCTGCTTTCCGGTCGATCACAGCAGCACAGCCTCACGGCGAATGTCGTCGTCGAGCTCCGGCTCGAGGCCTCCGTAGTCGATGAGATCGATCTCGCGGCCGAGGATCTTCTCGAGGAGTTGCTTGAAGCCGACGAACGCGAACGACGAGGTCCCCGCGGGCGCTTCAACGATCAGATCGATGTCGGAGTTGGGCCGTGCCTGGTGACGAGCGACGGACCCGAAGACCGCCAACCGTGTATATCCGTGGTCAGTAGCAAGGGCTTTGAGGACCGGCGTGGCGGCTTCGAGCAGGATCTCGGGGTGGACCTCGTCGAGTTCAGGGGCGGACTTGAGCTGCTGGCTGACGGCCGGCTGGGTGATGTTGAGGGCACCGGCGATCTGGCGTTGGGACATTCCGGTGGCCGCCATGGCCCGCAATGCAAGGATGCGACGTAGCCGCGCGACGTCCTCATCGCGCCGGGCCTGGCGGTACTCGGCCAGCAGGGTCATAAGGCTATCTTATCGGCAGCGCGTCGGAGGCCGCGCTTCACCGTGTCTCGTCCGCCGATGTTCCCAAATCCGTTCTCAACGACCTCGAAGCTTCGTTCTCTCGGCGGCGGCATGGAACCAGCTATGCCACAACACTATCCGTGCTGGTCACAGTGGTGCTACCACCTCCGTTCGGACGACTCGGAGCACTTGGTCCAGCCCGTTGGCCCCATCCTGGCCCCATGAACCGAACCCCGATCCGCTGCACGAGAACATAACCCGCGGGACACCCCAGGGCCGACGCAGCGACGAACTCCCGCGGTGATGCCTGATCGACTCGTCGACTCACCGCCGACTCGGGCGCGATCCAGCTCAGCTTGTGCGGCGGCGGGTGGTCAGTGTGTCGAGGTAGGCGTCGATGGCGGCGTGCGCGGTGGGCGAGGTCCATGCGGCGGTGATCTGCTCGTGCTCGCCGCAGGCTTTTCCGTGGTCGATCAGGTGCCCGACCGGTCGGTGGAGTTGTTTCTTGGTCAGGGCGTAGGTGGCGTGGGGGATGGCGCCGAGGGTGCGTGCGCGGGCGAGGGCGCGGGGCAACAGCTCGGTTGCGGTGGTGAGTTCGTCGATGATCCCGCGGCGGTGCGCCGTGGGTGGGTCGAGTTTGGCTGCGGTGATGACGAGGTGGTTGGTGGCCGGTCCGAAGGCGTGACGCATGATCTCGAGTCCGGCGAGTGGGAAGGGAAGGCCGACGGGTAGTTCGGTGACGCCGATGGTGCCAGCCGACATCAGGCGAAGGTCGCAGGCCGCGGCGAGCAGGCAGCCGCCGGCGAGTGCGTGTCCGTTGATGGCGGCGACGACCGGTCGTGGCGTCTCGAATACCGCCAGGAACGCCTCGTCGAGTGCCGGCAGGAATTCCGCGACGTAGTCTGCTTCGCTGTTGCGCAGACGGTGCAGGTCGACTCCGGCGGAGAACACCGACCCTGTCCCGGTGAGCACGATCGCGTCGGCGTCGGCGTTGGCGTGCATGGTGGTGGTGATCGCCTGGCACAACTCGATGTCGAGCGCGTTGACCTTGCCGTGGGCGAGTCGAGCCACGGCGATGCCGTCGTGGTCCTCGACGCAGATTCCCTGTCTCATTCTGGTCTCCGTTGCGGTGGTGCGAGGGGAACATCCGTCTGGGGGTGTCACGACCCCGGCGGTGAGTCCCCGGTCGTGCCGCGGCGGGTCGGTGGTGCTCGTCGGTGCGGGCCCTGGTGGTTCGGGTGTGGTCAGGGCTGTGCGTGCAGGAACTGGGTGGGGTCCTCGCGCCGTTGCCGGCGCAGTTGGGCGCGTTGGATCTTGCCGCTGGGGGTCTTGGGCAGCTGGTCGGTGAAGTGGATCCGCCGGGGATAGGCGTGCGCGGAGTAGCGGGTCTTGACCCAGTGTTGGAGCTCGCCGACGAGCGCGTCGTCGGCGTCTGCGCCGCCGGTGGGGACGACGACCGCTTCGATCACTTCGCCGCGTACGGCGTCGGGGGCTGCGATGACGGCACATTCGGCCACGGCGGGGTGGCGCAGGAGGACGGATTCGATGTCGAAGGGCCCGATGCGGTATCCGGCCATGAGGATGACGTCGTCGTCGCGTGAGCAGAAGTGCAGCATGCCGGAGTCGTCGAGGTGGGCGATGTCGCCGGTGGTGAAACAGGCTCCGTCGTCGACGAACTTGCTCCTGCGACCGGGATCGTCGGCGTAGCCGGTGAACGTCATCAGCGCGCTGTCGGTGACGCGGACGGCGAGCCGGCCGGGCTGTCCGGTTTCGGCGGGTGTGTCGTCGTCGGCGAGTACCGTCATGGTCCAGCCGGGTAGAGGTACGCCCATCGCGCCGGGGACGACGGGGACCCGCAGATCCGGGTGGTGGGGAAACCCGATCGGCATGCCGAGTTCGGTCTGGCCGTAGTGATCGTGCACCTGCAGTCCCAGGGCGGTGCTGGCCCACTCGTTGATCTCTGCGGTGAGTGGTTCCCCGGCACTCGAGAGCCGGCGCACGGCCAGCGTCGGCGGCTGCCGATCGCCGGCGGCACGCAGGCTGCGGTACACGGTCGGAGCGGCCGCGTAGTCGGTCACGCCCAGCGTCTCGAGCAGGGCCCACGTCGTGGTGGCGGTG
>DATDBL010000074.1:0-2536 GCA_036524855.1 Aldersonia sp.
CATCACGGTGTTGATTGCCGACGACCAGGCGATGGTGCGGCAGGGCTTCGGGGCCCTGCTCGCCGCGCAGCCCGACATCAGCGTCGTCGGCGACGCGGAGAACGGCAAGGTCGCGGTCGCGGAGGCGAAACGACTGCGACCCGACGTCGTCCTGATGGACGTGCGGATGCCCGAACTCAACGGCCTCGACGCTGCCCGCGACATCCTCGCCGCGCGATTCGATCCACCGGTGCGGGTGTTGATGCTCACCACCTTCGACCTCGACGACTACGTGTACGAGGCGCTGCGGATCGGCGCCAGCGGGTTCCTGCTCAAGGACGCGCCCGCCGACGAGTTGGTCCGCGCGGTGCGCGTGGTCGCGGCCGGTCAGGCCCTGCTCGCGCCGAGCGTGACGCAGCGCCTGATCGCCGACGTCACCAAGCGCCGCGCGAATGCGCGACCGCAACCAGCCGCACTCTCGACATTGACCCCGCGCGAACGCGAGGTGCTCGAACTCATCGCGCAGGGCCTGTCCAACGCCGAGATCGCGGAGCGACTGTTCGTCGCCGAGCAGACGGTGAAGACGCACGTCGGCAAGGTGCTCGGGAAACTGTCGCTGCGCGACCGGGCCCAGGCCGTGGTGCTGGCCTACGAGAGCGGTGTCGTCATCCCGGGCTGAGTGGCTAACCCGATCCGCTCGGAGCCGGCTCGAAATCCCACCTCGCGCAGCCGTAGGTGATGTCGTCGGCGGCGCCCTGCGAGGCCACGCTGGTCCGGCCGACGCTTACGCCGTATTCGGTGACGAAGGCACGCGGGTTCGAGTTGGATATTTGGTCAAGCCTTCGCAAGTTCGCGGTGGTCGCGCCGGCGGATTGGCCCCCGATGTCGCGAGTCGACCACCAATTCCCGCGAGCCAGGTCACCGCTCAGGAACCAGTTCTCAGCACCCTCGTTGTTGTTGTAGGCCGGCTCCCACACCAGCGTCGTGAATCCGCTTAGGTCATCGGGCCGATCAGCTCCGCGGATTCGCAGTTGGAATGCGGTCGCGCCCCGGTGGAGGAAGCCGAGGCTGTTCGCGCCGAGCAAGGTGGACAACGGCGTGTTGATGCCCGGATGGAAGTAGTTCGTGACCCCGTCGGGCGGGGTGTACATGTCGAGGTAGCCGGCGCCGGATGGCCCGGTGTCGGCGGCGTACCGCGGCGCCGCGCCGTCGATCGGCCCCCAGCCCCATTCGAGCAGGGGCAGCGGATAGACGTTCGTGTGAATACAAGGGAATCCGGGCGGAAGTATATCCGCGCTCCCGGGCTGCGCCGACGCCGGAACGCCGAATGCGATGAATGCTGCCGACGCGGCCGCAGTGACCACGACGCTCGATCGAAAACCGCGAGAAACCATCATTTGCGCCTTCGCTGAGAGTTCCTTGTTACCTCGAAGTGGCACGGCGGTGACAAAGCCGTGCCAGCATTTAGCGTCGGTGCGGTGCAATCGGATTCGTCCTGCACCCCACCGGCCGGTCGATCTCGGGGCTCGCGTACGTGAATGCGGTCGGGCGCCGAAAGATTCAGCTTCAGCACAGGCCACGACCGCAACTCGCATGCGCGCCGGTTACCGGTTTACTGTGGGCGGGTCGGCATAACGCGAGAAATGTCCAATCGTTACCTGATCGTGATCGAGATTCGATATTCCCACTGGTCTTGCGTTGGCCGCACACACCGGCGGAATGTCACCATCGACAACGTTATCGATTGCGCCGACGTCACTTTCGGTCGCGACACCGCGGTGCGCACGTGGGAGATATCTCGATGTCGTTGCGCGACAGCGAGATCAACGAGTTAAGCCACGTTCGCTGCACCGGCGTAGCGCCGCAACTCGCCACGCGCCACCCGCTTCGGCGTCACGCCGCCGACGCCGCACACGGCGGCGAGTACCGGACGACGGTGGCGCTGCGTGGCCACGACATCGGGCGCGTGCCGATGGCGGAGGCGGTCGAGCAGCTCGACCCGGTGCCGGAGAACCGGTCCGTCGATGCGAGCGAGTTCGTCGGGTAATAGGTTGGTCAGCATGACTGCATCGACGGTCGAGCTTCTCGACTACGCCGACGTCCTCGCCGCCTACGAGCCGGTGCTCGGCATGGAGGTTCACGTCGAACTCGGCACCGCAACCAAAATGTTCTGCGGCTGCCCGACGACGTTCGGCGCCGAGCCGAACAGCCAGGTGTGCCCGGTGTGCCTCGGCCTGCCGGGTTCGTTGCCGGTCGTGAACGAGGCGGCGGTGGAGTCGGCGGTGCGCATCGGCCTGGCGCTGAACTGCACGATCACCCCGTGGGGGCGCTTCGCGCGCAAGAACTACTTCTATCCCGATCAACCGAAGAACTACCAGATCAGCCAGTACGACGAGCCGATCGCCACCAACGGCTTCCTCGACGTCCCACTCGACGACGGGAGCACCTTCCGCGTCGAGATCGAGCGCGCACACATGGAGGAGGACACCGGCAAATCCCTGCATGTGGGGGGCGCAACGGGACGGATTCATGGCGCGAGCCACTCACTGCTCGACTA
>DATDBL010000075.1:0-49184 GCA_036524855.1 Aldersonia sp.
CAAACACCGCCGACCGCGTCGCCACGATGGAACGGCCTCCTCCGAGATGATCCTGCGGGGCACAAGATACCGGGCTCCGAATTCGGTTGCGAGGCCAACAGCGTGTTTACAATCTCGTTACGTTCCAACGTGTGTGACTGACCCCCACCGGTGCGGCACTCCTGCGGAATTCTCCGCAGCGACGGTGTCGATCCGCTGCGCGATGCCATAGTCGAGCGTCCAGCGTCGACATGACTCGAGAACATCCGACCTCGATCGCCCGAATGCCCGCCCTGCCGGGAGTCCGAACGCAACGTCGGTCCGGATCTACCCGTTCGGGCCCCTGCCGGGATGCGCCGTGATGGCCACGATGGTTACCCACGGACCCGTGGCGTGTCTCGGCATCAACTACGACGCCGCATCGATCGCCGACCCCGATCTGTTCGCGAGCTGTGTCGTCGACGGCTTCGCCGACGTGCTCGCTCTCGCCGGTGGCACGGTCCGCCCCGCCCGGAGGATCTGATGACCCGTTACAACCAGTACCGCAAAGGATCCGGGGAGCCGTTGGTTCTCCTCCATGGCGCGACCGCCTCCTGATCAGGGCGAAACCCTTGGTGAACGCGGCCGGACACAGCCGGGCCACCCGGCGACACCTGCTGCGCGGCGTCCTGAACCACGGCGACCGGCTGACACCGCAGCAGCTGTCGAGCATGATCGCGGACGCGCGCCACTGCACGCTCGCGCGGCCCCTCTTGCGCGGATTGCTCACCGAAGGGCCGCGGCCCCGGCTCGATGTCGGTGTCGTGCCGGTGCACATCGCGTGGAGCCAACACGACCGGTTCGTGCCGTACCACCGCTACGGCGCACCCACCACCGAGCAGGTACCCGGCGCGCGCCTGGTCCGCCTCGTCGGTGTCGGGCACGTACCCATGTGGGACGACCCAAACCTCGTGATCCGAACCATCGACCGCACCGTCGCAGCGGCGCACGTTTGAGGATCGATTAGAATCCTGGTCATGGCTCCACGAACACGTCGCACCGCAGTTGCCGGTCCAGTCGACAACGGCTCGGTGACCAAGTCGGAAATCACTCGTGCGCGCATCCTTGATGCGGCTGCCACGGTGCTGAGCCGCAAAGGTTACTCGGGCATGCGCCTCACCGACGTCGCGGAGGTCGCGGAAGTGCAGGCTCCGGCAATCTACTACTACTTCGACTCTCGTGATGCCCTCATCGAAGAAGTGATGTGGGTGGGCATCGCCCACATGCGGGAACACCTCACGAAGGTTCTCGACGAGTTGCCGGATGGTATCGATCCGCTCGAGAGAATCCTCGTTGCCGTCGATGCCCACCTGCGCCACGAACTCGAGATCTCGGCGTACACCACCGCCTCGATCCGCAATGCAGGCCAGGTGCCGGACAAGATCCGATCACGGCAGGTGACCGAAGAAGCGAAGTACGGGAGGATTTGGCGCGACCTGATGCGTCAGGCCCATGACGCTGGAGCGATCCGCCAGGATATCGATCTCTACATCGCTCGGATGTTGGTCCTGGGGTCGTTGAACTGGGCTGCGGAATGGTGGAAGCCTCGCCGCGGCAGCATCGACAAGGTTGTCCGGAACGCTCAAGCGTTGGTTCGTAGTGCGCTTGCGGGACCCTGATTCCCGGACACCGCCATCTCTGTCGTTGCTTTTCGCGCACGAGTGTCTACCTGCCTTCGAAGTGGCCGGTTCTTGTCGAGGAACGCCGCTATCGCGTGCTGGGCGTCGCGGGTGTTGCCGGTGGCGCACACGTCCTGCGATTCGGCACGCAGTTGTTCGGACAGCGAGTTGCCCCACGTCTCGCGGAGCAAGTTGCGCTGGCGCCCGAATGCTCTCGTAGGTCCGGCTGCCAGCTCGACCGCTTTCGCCAGGGCGTACCCACGCAGCTCGTCGGCCGGCACCACCTCGGCGACCAGGCCCCACCGCTGCGCCAACGCCGCGTCGACCCGGAGATTCTCGATGTACATTCGCCGCGCGCGTGTCGCGCCGACGATGCGCGGCAGATGCCAGGTTCCGCCACCGTCGCCGGAAAGTCCGATGCCGCTGAATGCGGTGCAGAAGACGGTCCCCTGCGCGGCCACGACGATGTCGGCGGCGTACACGTATCCCAGACCGCCACCGGCGACCGACCCGTGCGCGGCGGTCACGATCGGTGCGTCGATGCGTTCGAGGATCCGGAACGCCTCATGGAACGGGTCGGTCATCCGCGCTGCGAGCGAGCCGAGAGTTCCCGGGGGTGCCGATGTGAAGTAGTCGATGTCACCGCCCACGGTCAGTGCCGGACCGTTCCCGGCGATGAGTACCGCACGCACCCTCGGATCTGCGGCGATCGCGCGGGCCACCGACAGGGTCTCCTCCCCCATCCGCAGATCGATTGCATTGCGCTGATCGGGCCGGTTCAGGATCACTCGAGCGACGCCGCGCTCGACCGAGTAGTCGATCGTTTCCAGCTCGGCCACACCCGGGCCGGGATAGGCAGGGAAGCTGGCGCGTTCGGCTCCGTCGAGCGCTGCATGCCAGGCGGCCGTATCGGTCAACTGATGCAGTGCCGTGATGCGGCCACTGTCGAACGTCAGGACGTGCACGAATGCGGCTGCGAAGTTGCGCCCGGTTGCCCGACAGACGCCACGATAGGTGCCGGTCACCTGCAGCCGATCCCCGGCCAGGGCGTCGAACGACTCCGGTTCGGCCTGTGCCCGAAAAACGCTACCGAGCCGCCACCAGAAGTCACGAATCATTGATTCTGGGCCGGTGTAGGTTCCACCGAGTCCCAGCGGCAGTCCGGCCGCGGTGACTCCGACGAAGCTCGGAGCCAGCAACCCGCTGACAGCATCGGCGTCCCCAACCGCCAACGCCCGGTACAACGTCCGCGCAGTGCCGACGGCAGGTGAAAGTGTGTCGGTCATAGTTTAATTTACCCTCCAATAAGGACACGGTGGCGCAACCCCTCGACCGCCGTCGGCGTCGAGCAAGGCGCTCCTCATGCCATGTACCGCACTATCGACTCGACCACGGCGGCAGGCTTGTCGGACCCCTCGACCTCGATCGTCGTGGACAGGGTGCCCTGCACCGCACCGTCCAGCGTGTCGACCTTTGACGACCGTTGCCGACGCCCGGATCCGGCTGCCCGTCGGGACCGGCGAGACGAAGCGGACCTTTCCGAGTCCGTAGTTCACCGCCATTCCCACCCCTGCAACCGAATACAGTTCGTGCCAGAGCACAGGCAACAGAGACAGCGTCAGAAACCCGTGCGCGATGGTCCCCCCGAACGGGCTCATCGCAGCAGCTTCGGGGTCGACGTGAATCCATTGGTGATCGCCGGTCGCGTCGGCGAACTTGTTGATCCGTTCCTGGTCGACAACGACCCAGTCGGTGGTTCCGAGGTCTACCCCCGCCGCCGTTGCGAACTCGTCGATCCCGTCGAAGACCTTCACTCTGCACTCCCGCCACTGGACAAAATGCCGACGCGGCGGATCTCGACCGCGCCCTGGACGTCAACGCCGCTGTGGACCAGCCAGGCGGCGACGGCCGCTGGATCTGCCGACACGGAGGACACGACGCGTGACACGGTCACCCCAGCGGATTCTTCCCGGGGACCGCGGCCGACATGTCGATGATGTCGGCCCACCGGTCGGCAAGTTCGTCGGACGTCGGCGGCAGTGCGAAGCGTACGCCGGCGTTGGCGAACTGCTGGACCCGTTGCACCTGTCCACCGCCCACGACGAGCACCGCCGCACTGTCGGTGCATTCCTCGGACATGAGATGGGTGACGAACGGCGCGACGAACGATGCGGGAAGCTGGGCGAGGAACTCGGCCGGCGCGACGTCTTCGGTCATCCGCGTCGCGGCCAGCGGGGCGACGGCGTTTGCGGTGATGCCGTGCTTTGCGCCCTCGGTCGCGAGCGTGTTGATCAGCCCGACGAGCCCCATCTTCGCGGCGCCGTAGTTGGCCTGCCCGAAGTTCCCGTAGAGGCCGCTGGTCGACGTTGCCACCACGATGCGCCCGAACTTCTCCTTGCGGAAGTGAGGCCACGCCTCGCGGATGACGTTGTATCCGCCGTACAAGTGCACTTTGATGACCGCATCCCACTGTTCATCGGTCATATTCGCGAATGATGAGTCCCGCAAGATGCCGGCGTTGCTCACCACGCCGTGCACAGCACCAAAGGTCTCCAGCGCCGTCTGGATGAGCGCAGATGCACCCTCTCTGGTCGCCACGCTGTCGTAGTTCGCCACCGCCTCGCCGCCGGTGGCCTTGATCTCCGAGACGACCACGTCAGCCATCTCCGAACCGGCGCCGGAGCCGTCGCGGGCGCCTCCGAGGTCATTGACCACGACATAGGCACCGCGCGCGGCCAGGGACTTGGCGTACTCGCGTCCCAGGCCCCCGCCCCCGCCTGCGCCGGTGACGATCACGACGCGCTCGTCCACACCCGCCACGTGCACTCCTCTCCAACGATGATGTGACTATATTGTAATATAGATTAAAGTAGGCGGTGCGGGCAACACCCGTTCCATGTCGAACGCCTCCCGGTGGCGGGGGTCGAACAGACAGACGCCCAATCGCGCACTGCGGTTTCAGGATCTGGTGCGGCCGAGCTGGTAGACGCCAATCTGCTTGGTCAGGCCGATCAGGTCGTACGAGGCGTTCAGGTAGCAGGCCCGGTCACCTCGGAAGGAGAATACTTCGAGCCCGGAGAAGTCGAATTCTTCACCGGTTCCCTGGATTCCGGGCGGGGTGAGCACGCCTGTGAAATGGCCCGTTCCACGCCAACTGAAGGCGGCTTGGCGGACGTCGTCGCGGAACATGGGCGGCGCGATAACTTCCCACTCGAGGTCCGGGTACGCGGTCAAGACATACGCGAGGTAGTCACTGGTGGCCTGCTGGCCCTGAACGAACCAGTTGGTGTGGCGGGTGGTTGGGCTATCCAGGACGAAATCCTCCGTCACGATGTCCTTGACACGGTCACGCCCCTTCCTCGTCGTCACCACGACGGGCCGCTGCAGGGCGCCCTTGTCCGTGGACCGTCGACAATGCGCGACCTCCTTCGACGTGAGGTCATCCCGTCGAAATTGCGCGGCCGCCCGGTAGTGAGCCTTCAGTCGATATCGGCGATCCGGCCAGAATATGCGGCAAGTGCCCGCCGGTCGCCTGACTGAGGATGCCGACGGGAACGGTACTCCGTGCCAGCGCTGCGAACTTGTTGACATGGTCGACCAGATACTCGTTCGCGCACAGTTGGGGGAAGCCCCGTTCGGGGCCAGCGCAGGCCCCGAGGGGATGCGCAGCTCGAGCTCGCCCCCCGGTGTGACGTGAATTTGTCGCAGTTCCCGCGGATCTCGGCTCAGTCGGCGAGAACCGGCGGTGGGTTCCGCGGTGCCGCGGCCTTGTATGCGGCCTCCATCTCGGGGGTCATGAGTTCGAGCATGACGTGGTTCTCGACCCAGAATTCGACGACGTCGAAGGGGCCACGAGGCAATTGCACGGCGCGCCATCCCTGCGCCGCCGCGATGCCCTGGATCTCTTCGACGGTGCGGTTCAAGGACACCGTGGCGTGGGTGGCAACGAACGGTGAGGGGTGATCCGACTCTCGGAACCGGGCCTGCCCGGGTCCATCCGGCGGGAACATCTCGGTGCCGACCGGGTATACCTCGATGGCCGTGCCGTGTTCGTCCCCGGTCCAGAGGATCCAGGAGTCCCGGTAGGGGCCGAACGCGGTGATGACTCCGCCGAGCAGATCGCGGAGCACCTCGATGACATGTCGAGTGTCAGTCACAGGAATGGAGACGTGATGTAACACGGTCGACCTCCTGTCCGTCCTTGGACGCTGTGCTGGGCTTCCGCTTCGGTCTCCGCGCAGTCGCGCACCCAGCCGTGGTCGGCGACCGCGTCGATGCGTTCCTGCGAGGCGGTGTTGACGACGCCGTGGCGACGTGTTCCGACGACGTCGCCCGAACCCGCGGGGTGACCTCGATGGACACCCAGGCGTCGACGTGGATCAGTTGGGCGAGATTGCCCGCGTGCAGGCGCTGTCGGGACACGTTGTCCAGCCAGAGCGATACTCCTGCCTCGTAGGGCCCGGCGACCGAGTCGGTGGATCGCGATGCCGTCATGGTGCTCACCCATTCTCGCGAGGGTACTCGGGTGATGTCGGGCGGCGACAACCTCCCCCAGGCCCAGGGCCAGCGCGCCGACGGCGCCTCCCGGGTCGGAGGTGACCGCCGAGGTTATCTGACCTCGCCGGAGCGGAGCACCAAGGGTGACCCACGGCAGGCCGATGTCCCTCAGCGTAGCTGTGCCACTATCCGTTTCGTGAGATCATCCGCCGCGGCCCGGTAGCGGGTAGCGACATGACGATCGCCGACCACATCCGCCATCGCGGCCAGCGCGCTGTCCACAGGTCCGGCATACATCGACCCCGACTCGAGTCCGGCGATCATCCCGCTGAATGGTTCGAGTTCCCTGCGGATCGTCGCGCACGCCTCGGAGTCGCGCAGCCGAGCCGCAACGTGTGCGCGCAGCGTGGTCATCGGAAGCCAGTAGTAGTCCCGCGGATACGGTGCGGACTTCGTCCACGTTGCTCGCGCCGCCTCGTGATCGCCGGCATCGAACAGCGCCAGGCTCAAGGGGATCCGAATCGCAACGGGCCAGTGCGGCACGACCGCCGAGAGCGGCCCGACAAGCTCACCGAAGTTGCCACGAGCCGCTGCGCAGCTCATCGCCCCAACCAGGCCGAAGGCCGCCGCGCTCGCAGTCCCTTCACGAATCATCCGCTCGGTGACACGCTCGTAGGCCGACTGCGCGGCATCGAGCCGACCCGTCAGTACATTGCACAACGCGTCGTATGCCATCCCGACCAGGATGAGTTGGCCGACCTGACCGCCGCTGGCCAATGTCAGCGATTCGCCGAGATGCCGGGCCGCGCCCGCCAGGTCGAGCTCAGCGTTGTGCGCAAGGAACAGCTGGAAATGCGCGAGCGCGCGGTAGTCGTCGAAACGATGGGCGGTCGCCGTTCGGAGCAACTCCTCAGCATTCGACAACCGTTGCGCACTGAGGTCGGGACCGTATGCGATGTAGCCGACGGCCCCCAGTGCGCCACACAACGCTCGTGGATCGCCGGCTGCCCGGGCAAGGGTTCGCGCCTGCAGCGCCGCCACCGAAGCGGCTTCGCAGTCGAGACCTTCGAGCTCGTAGACCAACGCGGTCAGCAGCCGGGCGCGGGTCTCGCGGTCGTTGCCGTCGTTGGCCAAGGCGTCGCGCAGTGGCATCACGATCGCGTAGTCGATGCGAGCTTCGACCCGTAACGTCCAGATCACCGGAGCGTCCCATGATGTCAGTGCGGCGAGAAGGCGCCGCCCGTCGCGGAGTCGGCGCGCCAGATCGACCGCGCGCTGTCGTGCGACGCGGGCGCGCACAACGTTTCCGGTGCGGGCGAGGGCGGCAACGAGTGGAACGAGCATGTCGATTGTTCTAGCGTCGCGCCGATTGGGACACAGCTCATACGTGTCGACCGCTACCGACCACCAGTGCACCGCATCGCGGTGTGACGAAAGCGACTCTGCCGCACGAGCGGCGTCGACGGCGTGGCCGGTCGCTGACTCCGCGGTGGCCGGAGTGGCGGCGTGCACGGCGTGATGCGCCACCGCTGCGAGATCTTGGGGCCGTAGAACCCCCAGCACCGTTGCGGCGGTGTGGTGCATCCGTGTTCGACGCATCCGCGGCAAGTCAGCATAGAGGGTGTCGCGTACCAACGCATGCGCGAAGCGGACTCGCCCGGGACCGGGCTCGGTGAGCAAGCCCGCGGTCACCGCTGGTTCCAGGTCGTCGAGCAACTGTTCTTCCACGTCGACCCCACGACGGGCGGCTCGATCGTCCGAATCACCCATTCCGACAAGAATTTCGAGATCGACATCGCGACCGAGCACGGCCGCCCGGCGCAGCGCGTTCCGAGTTCGTCCCGGCAGCCGGGCGATGCGTCGGCGCAGTATATCAGCAATACGGGCAGGAACGGTTGTCTCGGCCGCAGCGACGCCTTCAGAGGCTATCAGTCTCGAAAGCTCTTGGATGAAAAGTGGATTGCCTCCTGTTCGGTCCGCGATCAGGTCGAGCGTGTTCGACGGCAGCGACGGTAGTCCTTGCCGCGCGGCGAGTGCGGCGATGCCAGCCCGGGACAGCCCGGTGAGGTCGAGTTGCTGCTGTGTGATCGCCGCGGTCGCGGCCCACACCGCAGCCAGTTCCCGGGTGACATCCTCGGGCCGGAATGTAGCGAGCAGTAGAATCTGCGCACTGCCGAGCGACTCGACGACCTGCCGGAGCAGCTGCAGCGTGAGGTCGTCGGCGCGATGCATGTCGTCGAGTACAAGCAACGTGGGTGCGTCGCGAGCCACCGTGACCAAGTAGTCGGCAAGCCACCTCGACAACAAAAGGGTTGGATCGCGGCCTCCGTGGGGTTCCCGGCAAGCAATGGCGCGAGGTGTTCTCGAGTGCGCGCGGACAGCGCCACCTGATCGGCGAGTGTGTCGAGAGCTTCGTTCCAGGCCCATCCAGGGGGAACTCCGTCCACCTCCGGGGCCCCGCCAATACCTACGTGCCACCCGGCCTCACCGAGGTCTTGCGCGAGCATGCGGCACAGGGTCGATTTCCCGGCACCCGGTTCACCGCCGAGCCATAACAGTTGTCGGCCGTGCCTCGTGGCCGCGTTCGCGGCGGTACGGAGGATGTCGAGTTCGTCCGGGCGCCCGTTTATTTCAGGAGGTGCCACGGGCGAGGGACGAGGCACTCCGATCGCGGACGCCATCGGAGTCGTCGACTCGAATGTCAGATTCTGCGCGAGGATATCAGCCTCCAGTTTGCAGAGCGCCGTTCCAGGATCGAGACCCAGCTCCGCCGCGAGATATTGGCGAGTGGACCGCAATACGGCGAGCGCGTCGCTCTGGCGGCCACAGCGATAGTGCGCCGTCGCGAGCAGCCGCGCCGACTGTTCGCGGCCCGGCTGCTCGCGCACTAGCTCGGTGAGCTCGGCGATGACAGCCGACGGGTCGCCGGAGGCGAGAACATCCGTACTCCACTGCTCCACGGCGTCGCGACGCAATTCGTTCAATCGCGCGATGTCCGGTGCCGCCCACGTAGCATCGGCGTATTCCTGGAATGCCGCGCCGGTCCACAGATCGAGCGCGCGCCGGAGCGCTGCTGCACGCAAACCCGGATCGCGGACACTGCGGTCGGTGACGACGTGCTCGAACCGCCACGCGTCCACGGCCTCGTTTGGAAGTTGTAGTGCGTAGCCGGGAGGAGAGGTAACCAGCACGGACGCCGGGGTGCGCGGCGATCGACTGGGCTCCAGGACGCGGCGCAAGTTCGATATGTAGGCCTACAGACCGCCAAGCGCCTGCGGCGGCGGTGCGCCGGCCCACAGATCCTCGATCAGGCGATCCGTGGTAACCACTCGTCCACCCGCGGCCAAGAGCAGGCGAGCACCGCGCGCTGACTGGGCGCACCGAGTTTGGCGTAACGGCCGCACACCCGGGCACGCATCGGGCCGAGCACCCAAACTTCGACGCCCACTTGTGGTGTGGTGGTCAGCGCCGACATAGTGCCTTCGCACGGTAGTCGTTTCCCGATACAGCTGCATCCTATCGCTGCTCCCGCGCGTTATCCGCAGTGTTGATCTGATCAGCCTGGAACCCCACCGTCTCGCAGCCGAGTGGCGACGGGATCGCACGTGCCAGCGCCAAGTCAACGCCAAGTGGCTCGGCGCAATGTCGGACAGGCCGAATCAAACTTCGGAAGGAAGGCACCATGACCGACAGTTCCAGCCCCGTGACCGACGCCGACCTGGTCGGGATGCGCGTCGGACACCGTGCCATGCGTGCGGATCTGCACCGGTTGACGGCGACGGTCGCAGATCTTGCTCACGGTGCCGTGCCGAGCACCAGAGCACACGCCGTCGCCGACTATGTTGACCTGCTGGTCACGAGCATCGAGAACCACCACAGAAACGAGGACGACTACCTTTGGCCGGTGCTGCGGCACGTCGCCGTCGAGCACATCGACCTCGGCGAACTCGTCGAAGACCACACGGAGCTGGAATCGATGCTGCAGGAGGCGCGCCGCTGGGCCACCAAGTTGCATCCCGGCGAACCCGACGCCCTGTCCGGGCTGGCTGAAGCACTCGCCCAACTCCGTGACCTGCTCGACGAGCACATCAACGACGAGGAGCAGGCGATCTTCCCGCTGATCACCGGCTACATCGATCAGAAGACCTGGGTCGGCATCGAGAAGCAGGCCCGCAAGGGAGCGCAGCTGGACTTCGAGGGTCCGCGCGTTATCGCAGTCACGACTCCGCAGGAGCGCGATCAGCTCGGCAGAAAGTACAAGATCATGGTGCGAGTAGTCCTCCCAGTACTGCGACGCCAGCAGCGGCGGCGCGAACGCGCCGTATTCGGATCGGCACCGATGCCGTTGAGGCGATTCATACCCGACGCCGTCCCACGGGAAAGGGATCCAAGAGATCCAACCCGCTCAAACCCTCGATCTACTTCCTGAAACCCGGATAACTCACGAGGATTGGCAAGATCGCCGTGTCGTGAACGCGAAAAGTGTGCTCGCACACATCGTGTCACTCATCTCAGGCCTCCGGGATGGCGATCCCGAACTTCTCGCGCGTCATCACTGCCGGCTCGGGGCCCCCGCGCACTCCGGTGTCGAGTGCGTCGATCGCGGCGAGATCGTCGGCGGAGAGCTCGAAGTCGAACACGTCGAAGTTCTCGGCGATGCGTGACGGGGTGACCGACTTCGGAATCACCTGTCGTCCCTGCTGCAGATGCCAGCGAAGCATCACCTGGGCAGCCGTCTTCCCGTGCTTGCCCGCGATGCCACCGATGACCGGGTCCGTCAACGTCGAACCGTGGGAGCCGTCCCGGTAGAAGGTGATACCACCGATCGGCGACCAGGCCTGGGAGACGATACCGTGCTGGGCGTCGACCGCGAGCAGGTCCGACTGCTTGAAGTAGGGGTGGATCTCGATCTGGTTGACCGACGGGACGACCGAGGTCACCGCGAGCAGTCGGTCGAGGTGTTCGGGCATGAAGTTGCTGACGCCGATCGCGCGGACCCTGCCGTCCGCGAGCAGCTTCTCCAGTGCGCGATAGGCGTCGATGGTGAGGTCGAATTCGCCGGGCAGCGCCTGGTGCAGGATCAGCAGGTCGATCTGATCGACGCCGAGCTTGCCGGCGCTCTTGTCGAACGCGTGCAGTGTCGAATCGTAACCGTAGTCGGTGATCCAGATCTTCGTCTCGATGAACACGTCCGCGCGATCGAGACCCGAACGCGCAATGGCCTCGCCGACGCCGCGCTCGTTGAGATACGCCGCCGCGGTGTCGATGTGGCGGTAGCCCACTTCGAGCGCGGTCGATACCGCGGATGCGGTCTCCTCGGGAGGGGTCTGGTAGACCCCGAAGCCCAACGCGGGAATCTCGACGCCATGGTTCAGGGTCAGTGACGGAATGCTCATGGTCACCACGGTAGGCGGCGCGGGCCGACAGAGGGAGGGCACGACGTTCCAGGTATTGACAGGGCTCCCCACACCCCGATTTCGGTCTCTACCGTGTGCCGGGACCGGCATCCCCCAGCCTGGCCATTGGAGGTCCGACATGAACACCTGGCAGCACGAGGACGCGCGTTCGATCGCCGCACCCCAAGAAGTGCAACTCGCACCACGCCGAGTCGACGGCAGCCTCCGCGCGCCACGGACGACCTGGATCGTCGCGTTCGGCGACCGTGTCTTCGTCCGATCGACCAATGGCGGTGGCGCGAGCTGGTTCAAGGCCGCCATCGCGACCGGCTCGGGACAGATCACGGCACGCGGCACCGCCTACGACGTCGCGTTCACCGAGGCCGATACCGATGAGCTCGCCGCAATTGGCGACGCATACCGCAACAAGTACGGCCGGTACGCGTCGATCGTCGACCATCTCGAAGAACCCGGCCCACGAGCCGCGACACTCGAGGTCACACCGGCTTGACACCGACCCCAGCGCGACCGCATTGCGCACGCCTACCGGGCGCACCTGGAGGCGATGGCTCACGGCGACACCGGCATGCTGAGCGACCTCCTCGACGCCGACTTCACCCTCACCCTCATCACCGCCAACCCAAGCACGCGTGGCTGAGCGAGATGCAGGCCGGCGACCTCCGCTACTCCGACGTGCGCGAGATCGACACCAGGGTCGACATCGGCGATTCCGGTCGGGTCGTCGGTCGATGCCGACATCAAGAAGTCGCAGAGGCTCGCGCAGAGGCCAGCACCTCCTCGACGGCGTGATGGCGTCGTTCGGTGAATCGGATCTCGGCTGGCCCAGCACGCGCGCGGTCCGCTAGCTAGCTCGGCGGCCGCCCGAGCCTCGATGACCGCGGGAAAACTCACCGATGTCGCAAACCGCCGCGAATGGGTTTCCGGGCCTGCTGCCAGTGCTTCGCGCGCTTCGCGCCGCGAAACACCCCGCGGCCACCCTCGGCGTCCACGAATCCGACCTTCTCGATGCCGGCGGTGTGCCCGAATCACCACTCGCCCTCGCCGACCGGACCGCACGGATGCGTAGCTCGGGCCGATTCGGGCTGGGTTCGGTCGGGTCCGGTCGGGCCGACAAGGACGACACCGGGTACGCGATCCAATGTGGTTGACCGACGCAACACTTCGCGCTAGTTTGTAGTTACGAATCGGAGTTCATGTTTACGGAGTGCGATTTGCTGCCTCCGCGACACAACTCTAACGCGGCCTGCCGAGGCGAATGCGGCGGCGTTTGGTGTGAACGAGGACGCACGCACAGCGTCGGGATGGTGGGGTGACGGCAGTGACCGAGCCACAGTCGCGCGATCGCGCACCGCAGAATCATCGGACGATCGATCGGGTGACGCGAATTCTCGAAGAGGTCGTCTACACCCCCGGAATGACGTTCGCCGAACTGGCCCGGACTCTGGATGCACCGAAGAGTTCGGTGCACGGATTCATTCGTGGCTTGCTGGCAGCGGGGTGGCTGTACGAGGACAATCATCGCTTCTACCTGGGTCCGGCGGTGTACGGACTGACCATGGCGGGCGGTCACATCCGCGCGGGGTCGGTCACCGACGCCGACCTGGCCGACTTGCACGCCGCCGCCAGCGTCACCGTGTTCCTCGGCGTCCAGGCCGGGGACAACCTCATCTACGTGGCCGAATCCGGCACCGACACGCTCGCCGGGTACGCGGCGCGCACGAACATCCGCAGGACGATGCTGCAGACCGCCGGTGGCAAGGCACTGCTGGCCGCCATGCCGGAAACACAACGGACGTCCTACCTTCGCCGACATCAGTCGAGCGAGCCGGAGTTGGTCGACCGGTTCCTCGCCGAGTTCGACTCCATCCGACGGACCGGGGTCGCCAGGAACACCGTCCGGGGCGGAGTGCGTTCGGCGATCGCCACGACGGTCTGCGATCGGGCCGGCGAGATCGTCGCCGAGGTGACTCTGGTCGGCCCCACCGACGACATCACCGCCCGGGACGAGGAGCTGACCGCGACGTTGCTACAGCACGTGAAGTCTTGGCAACAGCGCTCCACGGCGCGGCGCGAAGTCGTTTGAACTCGTTCCTCGACGAGGGCTTCTCGACGCGGATCCGGTGATCGACGACGTCGACGTCGCGGTGCTTGATCGCTCGTGCGCGTCCGAGGGATCAGACGCGTTGCGCAGCGGACGGTTCGGCGAGCATGGAGCGTGATCGGGATGGCCTCCACCGCAACAAATCTCCCGAGATGGCACTCGCGCGTCCTTCCCGCGCGAGACGGAACAGGTGCGAGTGGGTCTCGCCGATGGCTTGGCGCTGGGCGCGAGGCGCGAGCTGATCGAACGGTCGCGCCCACGAGACGGCCGAGGCGACCTCCCAGACGGTTTCGGACTCGGCGGTCACAGCGGCCTCGATTTCGTCGAGACGGTCGGCGTGGTGGGCCAGTATCGTCGCGACGCGGGCATCGGCCCGGTCGAAGGCCCATTCGTGCCCGGGAAGCACCAGCGTGGTGTCACGGGCGGCGGCCCCGACACGTGCCAAAGACATCTGGAAATCCGACAACGGATCGACATCCGAGCGCGGGCGCTTGGAGACATTCGGCGTCACGCGCGGCAGCAGGTGGTCACCGGTGAAGAGGAGGTCCCGACCGCGGTCGTGGAAACACAGGTGCCCGGCCGTGTGGCCCGGGGTGTGGATCGGTAGCAGCGCACCGTCGGAATCCGGGACAGGGGTCCCGTCGGCGAGGTCGATATCGGGCTGGACCGCGGGTAGTGTCGCCGCGATCTCGGCAGCTTCGCGGCGCAGCAGTTGCAGATGGGACTCGGGGACGCCGCACCGGCGCATCCAGTGTTCCATCTCCTCGACACGGGCCGCGCGTTCGTGCGCGGTGGCGGCGACCTGACGACGCTCGGCGGGGTGAGCACCGATCCATGCGGGCGTGTGTTCTTTGATCGCCGCGGCGAACCCGTAGTGATCCGGATGAGCGTGGGAGATCACCACGCCCACCACCTCGTCGAGCGTTGCCCCCGCACGAGACAGGCCGACCTGGAACGCGTTCCACGCGTCGTCGGAGTCCCAGCCGAGATCGACGACGATCACGCCCGCCGGAACGCGCACGAGGTAGGAATAGGAGTAGGACAAGGCGCTCGGGAACGGGAGCATCGTCGCCCAGACGCCCGGTGCGACGGCACTGGACACGAGCCGGTCCCATCCCGACCCCGAGCGCAGGACCGGTGCGGCCGTCGACTGGTTACTCATCGTCACCTACTGTTCGTATTTAGGAACCATATTGCGATAATCGGAATGATAGGGCGGCACGCGGACGTGGTCAAGACCGGTCAGCCACACTTCGCGCGCGCGGCGTCCCGCGTGATCGTCTCGTGGAACACTCATACAAGTGGCCAGACCCGCACGGGCCTGGCCACCTGCTTGTCGAGAAGTCGGTCAGCGCTCAGTTGATCCTGGGTGCGTCGGGCACGGCATCGAGTTCGGTGTCGCGGGTCTCGCGCAGCGCGAGTGTCGCCGCCAGACTCACCACGCATACGCCGGCGAGGAGCATTCCCAAAGCGAACGCACCGTAGGTGGCGATGATGCTGGCCGCGATCAGTGGCGGCAGCGCGCCGCCGATGATCCCGGCGAAGCTGTAGGACAGCCCAGCCGCGGTATAGCGGTATCGGGTGTGGAACAGCTCCGACAGGAACGACCCCGACACCCCGAACGCATGCCCGGCGACCAGGAAGCTCACCGCGAGTCCGACCCAGAAGGCCGCCAGCGACTTGGTGTCGAGCAGCGGAAACAGCAGCAAGGCCCAGGGGATGCCAACGATGTTGGCGCCGATGAGGACCTTCCGTCGCCCGATTCGGTCGGACAGCGTTCCGCCGGAGATGATTCCGATTCCGAGCATCAGTCCGCCGAACACGCCTGCACCGAGGACCTGGGTGCGGGCGAGTTCGAGGGTCTTGGTCCCGTAGTTGGTGAGGTAGGACGCCCCGAGATAGTTGAACGAGAACGCCATCAGCAGCGTGCCTGCGCCCAGCACGATCTGCTTCCACTGGTATCGGAACGCCTCCGCGAAGGGCAGCGAGCTCGTGCCGCCGGTGGCCGCCTGCTCCTTGAAGACGGGCGTGTCATCGAGCTTGAGGCGAATGTAGAGACCGAACACCACGAGCACAGCACTGAGCAGGAACGGGATGCGCCAGCCGTAGGCGGCGAACGTCTCGTCGCTCATTGTGAAGCTGGTGATCAAGAATGTCGATGCCGCAAGCATATTCGCCACCGCACCACCGAGGTTGGTGAACATCGACCAGAACCCACGACGGTGCTTGGGTGCATTCTCGGAGGTGAACAGCGCTGCTCCCGCCCATTCACCGCCCGCTGCCAGACCTTGGGCCACACGCAACACGATGAGCAAGACCGGCGCGACGGCACCGATCTTGTCTGCCGAGGGGAGCAAGCCGATCAGGACCGTGGAGACCCCCATCGTCAGCATCGTCGCGATGAGCGTGCGCTTGCGACCCAGCCGATCCCCGAAGTGTCCGAACAGCACCGCACCGAACGGGCGCGCCACAAACGCCACACCCAGCGTCGCGAACGAGACGATGGTGCCTTCCCGCGGCCCTAGAGCCGGGAAGAACACCTCGGAGAACACCAACGCCGCGGCAGTTCCATAGATGATGAAGTCGTAGAACTCGATGACGGTGCCCATGAAGCTGGCCAACGCGACCTTGCGCATCCTCTTACCCGACGCCGCGTCGGCGGCCGGCGACGCGAGTGGTCGACGCGTCATCGGCGGTTGGCCTTTCACAGTCATGTGCCTGCTCTCCTCGAACCTAAACCAAAAAGGGGTACGACGGATGGTCGTCCAGGGTCCGACTCGAGCGGTGGACAGCGACCGTGTCCTCGTCGACCCAGATCCGGGCTGTCGACCTGCTCGGGGAGGGGGGCAGTGACGGTCGCCGCACTGGGATGCATCATGCGGTCGAGGCGGAACGACGACACAGTCGGCGGTGAGATCCCGTTCATGCCCGAACTGGTGGGCGCCGCGCCGCTTCGACGAACTCGCCATCGACGACGACACCACGGGAGATGCCGTAGCGTTCGGCGACGATCTCGGCGGTCTCGAGCATCGGCATGTACGTCTGCGGCAGGTTCTCCACCAGCCACGGGTCGCGGGGCCCGATCAAGCAGCGCAACAGGCGATTCGGAGCCGGTGAGCTGCTGGTCGGTTCGCGTCGACGCAGCTGGCCGGAGAGCCGGATTTCACGGTCGGGCTGGATCGCCGACGCGCCGCCGCGTCCGGTCAGGCGCTGGTACCGGTGGCGGGCTTGGCCTCGACCACGGCGGCCGGTCTGGTGCGGCGGTTCACCGACCGGCACTGGCGGACGGTGGACATCCCGGATTCCGCGTGGTGGATGGGTTTACCTTCGGCTGTCCATCACGAAAGCAGGGATAGCGGGAGGTCCGAGTGTGACCGTCAGCGGGGCGCTCCAGCCGTTATCGCCGCTGTGAATGATGCCGAACACCAGGGCACCCACGCCCAGGGTGGAGGCGATCGCCCCGGCGACGTCGAAATGTCCCGATTCCGAAGAGAATCGGGGCAGGTAGCGCAGGGCCGCCGCGATCATGGCCACCGCGATCGGCACGTTGATGAAGAATCCCGCCGCCCGCCAGGAGATCCATTCGACGAATGCACTGCCGACCAGCAGTCCGAAGCTCGCGCCGATCCCGGCGGTGGTGCCGTAGGCCGCGACGGCTCTCGTCCGCTCCGGACCCGCCGGGAACACCGCCGAGATCAGGGAAAGCGGCGACGGGCCACGATGGCGGCCCCAATGCCCTGGAGGGCGCGGGCGCCGATCGCCCAGGAGGGGTTCGGCGATACAACGTGACGACCGCGGCGTAGAAGGCCCAGACACCGAGGAACTTCGCCAACCGGTGGCCCGCGTAGCCGTCGTCACGGTGGATGTACGCCGATACCACCGCGAGCACCCCGAGCACACCGTGCAGTCCGTAGATCGATGGCAGTCCCACCCAGCGCTCCAGCCACACCGGACGCACGCTGAGCACCCACGGCGAACAGCCACCACGCGTACGATTCACCGTCGTCAGTGGCCATGGCCAGGACGGCGACGGCCACGATTAGGCCGCCACTGCGGGCATGCACGAGCCGGATCAACCCGAGGTTGAATGAATCGCAAAGCCCCAGGGGAGAACTGTCACTGCACCCAGCGGCGGTGCACCCCAACCATGTGAAGGGTGTACTGGTAGTCACTCCCACTGCGCGGGCAGGGAATCTAACGTGGTTCACATGAGCCGAAACCTGACCTTGAACAACGGTGTCCAGATGCCCGCGCTGGGCTTCGGAGTCTTCCAGACCCCGCCCGAGACGACCGGCGCTTCTGTAGCCGAGGCGCTGCGGGTCGGCTACCGCCTCATCGACACCGCTGCCTCCTATTTCAACGAGCGTGAGGTCGGTGAGGGGATCCGCCGTAGCGGGTTGGCTCGACAGGAGGTCTTCATCGAGACCAAGATCTGGATCAGTGACTACGGCTACGACGAGACGCTGCATTCCTTCGACAAGAGCGCCGGCAAGCTCGGTGTCGATCAGATCGATCTGCTCCTCCTGCACCAGCCCGTCCCCACCGCCTTCGACACGACGGTGGGCGCCTACAAGGCGTTGGAGAAGCTGCTGGCCGACGGGAAGGTGCGGGCGATCGGGGTCAGCAACTTCATGCCCGACGTACTCGCGGATCTCCTGGAGCGCACCGACGTGGTGCCGTCGGTGAATCAGGTCGAGGTGCATCCCTACTTCACCCAGCCCGGCGTGCAGAAGGCGGACGCCGAACACAACATCATCACGCAGGCATGGTCGCCGATGGGCGGCATCACCAGCTACCGCGGCGCCGGTGACCGGTCCACGTTCACCGATCCGGTCATCGGCGAGATCGCCGCCGCCCACGGCCGGACACCGGCCCAGGTGATGCTGCGCTGGCACCTGCAGGAGGGCCGTTCGGCAATCCCGAAGTCGGTCGATCCCGAGCGGATCGCGTCCAACTTCGACGTCTTCGACTTCGAGCTCACCGCTGACCAGCTCGCCGCGATCGACGCGCTCGACACTGGCGTGCGCGGCGGTCCCGAGCCCGCGGCGGTCACCCCGGAGGCATTCCACCGCGACATCCCCGAGGCCTGAGTAGCGAGGGCGGATCGGTGAGTAGTCCTCCGGGGCCGGCCGACGGATCGACCCCGGAGGCGCCGTTCCGGTTCTCCGCGATCGGCACCGAGTGGCGGATCACCGCCGACCGCCGTGTTCGCCGGTCGCTGCGGCAACGGATCCTCGCGCTCGCCGAGGATTTCGACCGGGTGTGGTCCCGGTTCCGCGAGGATTCGCTGGTCGCCCGGATCGCAGCCGCGGAGCACGGTGGGAGATTCGAGATCCCCGAGCGGGACGTGCCGATGCTCGACCTCTACGACCGGCTGGTCACCGCGACGAACGGCACCGTCGACCCCCTCGTGGGCCGCCACCTCGAGCTGCTCGGCTACGACGCGCGGTACTCGCTGATGCCCGATCGCGAGGCGATCGCTCGTCTGACGCACCGGGATTGCTGGGCCGTCGACGTCCGCCGGGAGGGCCGCGTCCTGACCACCGAGCGGTCGGTGGTGATCGACGTCGGCGCCGCCGGAAAGGGTTACCTGGTCGATCTCATCGCCCAGACCCTGGTCGCCGCAGGGTTCGACGATTTCCTGGTCGACGGCGGCGGCGACCTGCGCCATCGCGGAACCCGGGCGATCAGGGCCGGGTTGGAGCATCCCTCGGCTCCCGGCCGGGTGATCGGTACCGTCGACCTGCAGGGCGGCGCGGTGTGCGCTTCCGCTACCAACCGGCGGGCCTGGGGTGAAGGGCTGCACCACGTGCTCGACGGGCGTACCCGCTCCCCGGTGTCCGAGGTCGTGGCGACCTGGGCGATGGCGGCCGACGCCGCCACGGCGGATGGCCTCGCGACCGCGCTGTTCGTCACCGCGCCCGAATGCCTCAGCGACTTCGAGTTCAGCTGGGTGCGGATGCTGACCGACGGCCGCGTCCAATGGTCGAAAGACTTCCCCGGCGAACTGTTCCTGTGACCTGATCGCACACCGGATTCATCCACCGAAGGAGTTGCCACAGATGAAGACAGCCCACATCCTTACCCGCGCAGCCGCTGGGACCGCGGCCTCGGTCGCCCTCCTGGTGCCGCTGTCCGGTTGCAGTAGTGACGACGGCATGCAGTCGACTCCGTCCGGACCGTCCCTGACTGCGGGAACACCCGCATACCGGAACGGCACCTACACCGAGCGCGGCGTGTACGGCGGGGCACCGTCGTACATGACCTTCACAGTCACCATCGAGGGCGGCAAGATCACCACGGTGAGGTCGGAACTGATGCCCGACAACAATGAGACCTCCCGCGGCTACCAGGAGCGATTCGCTGCCGCGCTGCCGGACGAAGTCGTCGGCAAGAGTATCGACGAGGTCCAGGTGGGGGTGCTGGCCGGATCCAGCAGCTGCGGCGACGGCTTCAACGACGCCATCGACAAGATCCGGGATAAGGCCCGCGTCGGCGGGTAGGCCGGCCCGCGCGGGTCCGGCCTACCGGGAGCCGCGCCGCGCTTCCCAGAAGGTGATGGCATCGTCCCACCCCTGCGCGACGGTGCCGGTGCCGCGGCCGTTTCTGACGGCTCAGGCGAACACGCGTCGCTCGATCACCTTCGGGTCATGGCTGGGGATCACCTCGCAGTCGAAGGATTCGATCCGCGCGAAGGACTTCTCGTACGAGACGAGGTCGATGTAGAACCCGGCCGGAATGTGGTCGGCCTCCGCGTCACCCTCCCAGTTCTCGTACAGGTACACGCAGTCACCGGCGATCAGGTAGCGGGTCGACTCCGCCTCGACGAGAACCCCCTGCGAGCCAGGCGTATGGCCGGGCAAGGTGACCAGGGTGACACCGTCGGCGACCGCGGTGTCACCGTCGACCGCCCGAATCTGCTCCGCCCCGCGGAGCCACGCCGCGTCGAGACCGTCGAGAACCTCGAACTGACGGTTCTGCCACGGCACGGGCCGCCTCGCGAAGTCCAGCTCGCTTTGCTGGATCAGCACCTCCGCGTTCGGGAACAGATGGTTGTGGGAACTGTGATCCCAATGCAGATGGGTGTTGATCACGATCCGCACGTCATTCGGGTCGATGCTGAGACTGCGCACGGCCTCGTCCGGCCTCTCGCCCACGCCCTGCTCCAGCCGTAGCCGATGGAACTCCTCGGCACGATCGACGTCGGCGCCGGTGTCGACGACGATAGGCCCCACATCGGCTCCCTCGATCACGAACATGATCAGTGGAATGTCAATGGTCTGGCCCCAGCCCCGCATGTACGTGATGGCCGGGCGCCGTAGGCCGAAGGCTTGGCCGACCGACAGTGCGGTGATCTTCAGGGACATCAACAGATCCTTACAGCGGTTCCGTACGGTTCGTGGGCGCGGGGCGCGATCCTACTGCGCCGCCGAAATCAACTGCGGGTCGTCCGACAGATCGACCTCCCGCGTCTCGCGCGCGATCAGCGTGCAGATGATACTCACGACGCAATAGCCCGCCAGAATGGCGCCGAAGAACATCCCGCCGTGCTCCTTGATCACACTGGCCGCGATAATCGGAGGAATCGCGCCACCGGCGATGGCCGAGGTGCTGTATGCCAGGCCTGCTGCCGTGTAGCGATAGCGAGTATGGAACAGCTCCGAGAGAAACGATCCGGCGATGCCGAAGCCGAGGCCGGCGATCACGAACGTGACACCGATGCCGACCCAGAACGCCCCCACCGACCCGGTGTCGAGAACGGGGAACAGCGCCAGTGCCCAGGGAACTCCCGCGATGGCGGCGACCAGGAGCACCTTCCGGCGGCCGATCCGGTCCGAGATCACCGCGGCGCAGATCATCGATGCACCGTTGATCACGTTGCCGACGATGCCGGCACCCAGCACTGTGGTGCGGCTCAGCTCCAGTGTCGCGGTACCGTAGTTGGTCAGGTATGCGATACCGATGTAGCCGAACGCGAACGAGAAGACCAGCGCTCCGGCCCCGATCAGAATCTCTCGCCACTGATGTGACACGGCGTCCTTGAACGGCAGCGCACTACGTCCCGCGGACTCGACTTCATCTTTGAAGACCGGGGACTCCTCGAGAGAGAGCCGCACGTAGAGACCGAAGAACACCAACACGATGCTGAGCAGGAACGGGATGCGCCAACCCCAGGTGATGAACTGCTCGTTCGTCAGGAAGGTGCCGGTGATCAGGAAGGTCGTGAGGGCGAGGATATTCGCCACGGCGCCACCGAGGTTGGTGAAACTCGCCCAGAAACCTCTCGACTTCTTGGGAGCGTTCTCCGCGGTGAACAGCGCCGCCCCGGCCCACTCACCGCCCGCGGCGATACCTTGTGCGATCCGGAGGATGATCAGGATGATCGGCGCGATCACACCGATGGATGTGGCGGTGGGCAGCAGACCGATGAGCACGGTGGCCACGCCCATGAGACTCATCGTGGCGATCAGGGTCTTCTTGCGCCCGAGCCGATCTCCGAAGTGGCCGAACAGGATCGAGCCGAGCGGACGCGCCACGAAGGCGACACCGAGCGTTGCGAATGCAACGACGGTGCCGGCCCCTTCTCCGAGAGCCGGGAAGAAGGCGTGCGCGAAGACCAGCGCAGCCGCGGTCCCGTAGATCCCGAAGTCGTAGAACTCGATGACGGTGCCCATGAAGCTGGCGAATGCCACCTTCTTCATCTTGTTCGGCCCGGTCCCATCCGGGGTCTCCGTGTTGCCTGCCCCCTCGGATGCGGGCGGCGGATCGTATGTGCTCATGATTCCCATCTCGCCGTTGTTCGTATATATGTACTCATATTCGTGATTGAGAACAGCATAGAGGTGGCGCGCATCACACGTCAATAGGCACTCCGCAGGTCCCGACGGTCGAGCTACCAACTGCCGAACACTCATACGCGCAGGCGTGGTGGCCGCCGCGTGTCGCGCACCCCTCTTGACCCGTGACTGGAGTCACCTCTATTCTGTCCTGATATATGAACACTGTGCCGAATATGCGCACGATCGACGTCCGTGAATCGAGGGGATTCAGTGAGGCAACGCAGTTGCGCGCTCCGGACCGTCGCCGCCGCGTACGAGCAGTTCCTCAGCCAGGGTGCCGAAGAGTTCGACTTTCGGTCTGATTCCGAGCTCCCGGTTCGGCTTGGACGCAGTCGGCGCGGCGCTGCGGGGCATGCAGCATCTCAGTGAGATCGACCCGAATCTCGTCACCCAGTAGGAACCGGTTCACGCCGGCACCTCGGAAGGAAATCGCAGTGATCCGTCAAGACAAGCACTACATCAACGGCACCTGGGTCGACTCCAAGGGCACCGACTTCCTCGAGGTGGTGAACCCGGCGACCGAGCAGGTGATCGCGGAGGTCGCCCGCGGGAACGCCGAGGATGTCGACGCTGCGGTGCTGGCCGCTACCGCGGCCTTCGACGGATGGTCGCGGTCCACCGTCACCGATCGTGTCGAGATCATCCGGGCACTGGCCGACACGATCGAGGCGAACGGACAGGAAGTCACCGACACCATCGTCGCGGAGATCGGCCAGCCGGTGACTTGGGCGTGGAGGGCCTCCACGAACATGACCGTCAGCGACCTGCGGAACTTCGCGGACGCCCTCCCCGAGATCCAGTGGGACGAGAAGATCGGCGCCGCCTCCGTGCGGCGGCTGCCTGTCGGCGTGGTCGGCGCGATCACCGCGTGGAACGGCCCCATCCGGTCCGTCTGCCTCAAGGCCGGTGCCGCGATCGCGGCCGGTTGCACCGTGGTCCTCAAGTCGAGCGAGGTCGCACCGCTCGCTCCGTTCCTGCTGGCCGGATACACCGAGAAGGCCGGCCTCCCGGCCGGCGTGTTCAACCTCGTGACCGGGACCGGTCCCGAGGTGGGCGAGAGCATCGTGGAGCATCCCGGAATCGACATGGTCTCCCTGACCGGGTCGGTGCGCGCCGGAAGCCGGGTCATGGAGGTCGCCTCGCGTCGGGTCAAGCGCATCGCGCTGGAACTGGGTGGCAAGTCCGCCAACGTGATCCTTCCGGACGCCGACCTGGAGAAAGCGATCATCGGCGGAGTTCAGGACGCGTTCCGGAACTCCGGCCAGGCCTGCGGCGCACTCACCCGATTCCTGGTCCCACGCAGCCGGCTGGCCGAGGCCGAGGAGCTGGCGGGCAAGACCGCCGACGCATTCGTCCTCGGCGACCCGACGGATCCCGCCACCCAGCTCGGGCCGCTGGCGAATGCCGACCAGTACCGTCGGGTGCGCGCGCACATCGACCGCGCCGTCAACGACGGCGTCAAACTGATCACCGGAGGCCTGGACCGCCCGGACGGCCTCGAGACCGGCTTCTACGTGCGGCCGACGATCTTCTCCGGCACGAACGACGATCGCATCGCCCGCGACGAGGTTTTCGGTCCGGTCGTCGTCATCATCCCGTTCGACGACGAAGAGGATGCCATCCGGATCGCGAACGACACGGAGTACGGCCTCGCGGGTGGCGTATGGGCGGCCGATGCCGAACATGCACGGCAGGTGGCGGGCCGCATCCGCACCGGGCGAGTGCGGATCAACGGCACTCCCATCGACATGCGCGCCCCGCACGGCGGCCTGAAGCTGTCCGGTATCGGCCGCGAGATGGGCCGCCACGGCATCGAGGACTTCCTCGAGTACCAATCGGTGCACGGCTGACACCACAGTTATCGCGAGTCCTCCCCATGGTTTTCAAACACGCACGTTCTCAGGTATTTACGTTCAGGAGCAATGGTGATCACAGTTGTCCGATCTCAAGCCACCCCGCCGTCCAGCCCGGCCACCGGAACCTTCACCGGTGAGGCGTGGAAAGACACGGTTCTGTCGCGCCGCGACGGAATCAACGTCGGCAGCGTGTTCTTCACGCCCGGCGCGCGGACCTATTGGCACACGCACGAGGGCGGCCAGCTCATCATGATCACCGCCGGCGAGGGTTACGTCGGCGATGCCGACGGTGCCGTCAAGGTCACCGTCGGCGACACGATCTGGACTCCCCCGGGCGTCACCCACTGGCACGGCGCTGCGCCCGACCGTTTCATGGTGCACACCGCGGTGTCGATCGCGGGGGTCGAGTGGTCGGAAGAACTGTCCGACGCCGATTACGCGCGTTTCACCAGCTGATCCCAGCTATTCACCCAGTGCGGCAAGACACAATCGAAGGAGAATCGATGCCCACGATCGGGTTCATAGGGCTCGGCCAGATGGGTCACGGCATGGCCGCCAGCCTGCTCCGGAGCGGCAATCCCCTCATCGTTCACGACTTCCGTGAGGCCGCCGCAGCGGATCTGGTCGAGGGCGGCGCCACGTGGGCCTCGAGTCCGCACGAGGTTGCCGCAGCCTCCGACGTGCTGTTCACCTCGCTGCCCACGCCCGCCGTCGTCGAAGCAATCGCGTACGGCGCCGACGGCGTGATCGAGGGCCTCCCCGAGGGGGCGGCATGGTTCGACATGTCCACCAACGCGCGCGACGTGGTCACCAAACTGCACGCCGTCCTGGCCGATCGCGGGATCGATTTCTTCGACGCACCCGTGAGCGGCGGCCCGGCCGGCGCGGCCAGCGGGAAACTCGCGATCTGGGTGGGCGGAGATGAGGCCGCGTTCGCTCGGTACGGAGGACTGTTGGACCACGTGGCGGACAGCGTGACCCGGATCGGCGACATCGGTGCCGGTACCACAGCGAAGCTGCTGCACAACGTGGCCAGCGCCGCGATCAACGCCGTCACCGCGGAGGTGATGTCGGTGGGCGTCAAGGCCGGAATCGAGCCAGCGGCCTTGTATGAGGCCCTCCGTTCCGGGGCTGCCGGGCGGCGTCGCAGCTTCGACGCGGTGGCGCCCCGGTTCCTCGCCGGGAAGTTCGATCCGCCCAGCTTCCAACTGCAGCTGGCCTACAAGGACATGGGCCTGGCCCGGCGCCTCGCGCAGGAGGTCCGGGTGCCGGTCCGGATGTGCGACCTCGTATTCGACGAGATCTCCGAGGCCATGAATCGAGGTTGGGGCGAGCGCGACGCCCAGTCCTCTCTGCTGTTGCAGCAGGAACGTGCGGGCATCGAGCCGATCGCCATCCCGGCCGACGTTCTCGACGACATCAAGAACCGAACCTGATCCCGCCGCGAGCCGAGTATCACTGAGAGCCATCGTCGAAACGGAGACAATGAACATGAACAACCCAGTAGCCGACGAGCGCACCGGCCGGGTCGCAGTCGTCACCGGCGCCTCGTCCGGAATCGGAGCGGCTACCGCCCGCGCCTTCGCCGCCGCCGGCATCAAGGTCGCCCTGCTGGCCCGCCGGGTCGACAAGATCAACGAACTCGCCGCCGAACTCGGCAACGGTTCCACCGCGATCGAGGCGGACGTCACCGATCGCGACGCGCTGGTGGCCGCGGCGGCACGGGTGCAGGAAGACCTCGGCGGCGCCGACATCCTGGTAAACAACGCCGGCATCATGCTGCTCGGGCCGTTCTCCTCGGAGCAGAACGACGATTACAAGCGCATGATCGACGTGAACCTGCTCGGTGCGATCACCGCGACCGAGGTGTTCCTCGATCAACTCAAGGCCCGTGGCGGCGACCTGGTGAACATCTCCTCGGTGGCGGGCCGCACGGCCCGCGCCGGCAACGGGGTGTACGCCGCCACCAAGTGGGGGATCAACGGCTGGTCGGAGTCCCTGCGCAAGGAACTGCTGCCGGATGTCCGGGTCACGCTGATCGAGCCGGGCGCGGTGGCCACCGAGCTGCCGCAGCACATCACCCACGAGGCGACCAAGCAGGGCGTACAGGGCCTCTACGACACCATTGAGGTCACCCCGGACGACATCGCCGAGGTGATCGCTTTCGTCGTCAGCCGGCCGAAGCGGTTGGCCATCCATGAGGTGTTGCTGCGCCCCGCAGGTCAAGAGGGCTGACGGGCCCAGTCGAACGCCGGAGCGACGTCCGGTCTCGACCACGAAAGGCCGGTGCCGACTGCAGTCAGCACCGGCCTTTCGTCACAACCGCGGGCCGGAACCGACGGTGTCATGTCTCGTCCGGAGCCGATCCGCCGCCCGGGCGGCCCAGGAAGTCCTCGATCTGCGGCACCACCTCGCGGGCATTCAGCACCAGGTCGATGTGGCCCCCGGGGTGCCGATGGACCCGGCCCCGCGGAAGCGCCACCAGCACCAAACGGCGGCAGCGATGCGGATTCCGGAAGGCGAACTGTTGCGCAACCGCGCCGCCCCAGGAGATCCCGACAATATCGACCACTCCGATGCCCAGCCGGTCCAGCACCCTCCCGAGCACCCAGGCCAGTTGCGGAAACCCGTAGGGCAGGTGGTCACCGGTGGCGTCGGCGAACGTGTTCACCTTGGCCTGAGTGATTTCCATCCAGTCGGTGGGTCCGATGTTCTCCCCCACATGGTTGACGAGGTCGGACGGGCGAACGACGTGAACTGCCATGGTGTGTCTCAGCTTTCGCGGATGTAGGTACCGTGCGCGGGAGCGACGGGCTCGAATCCGGGGGCACCCGGTGCATTGGGTGCGGCGATCTCCTCGCCGGAACGCCCGGTGAGCCACTGCAGATGGTCGGGCCACCAGGACCCGGCGGTGACCTCGATCCCGTCCATCCACTCCGGCGGCGTGACGTCACGATCGACCGGCCCGATGCGGTTCGAGGCCTTCTTGTTCGTCGCCGGATTCACCAACGAGGCGATGTGCCCAGCGCCCGCCGAGGCCGTTGCGGATGCGGCGCTGCCGCCTCGGCCCATCTTTCGGTCATTGACACCTCCCATGGGTACGCCTACAGTTTCGTATTAACAAACTCTTGTCCGTAATTACGATCACGAAGGGGTGGGGCATGCCCGCACTCAACGGTGTGAAGGTCATCTGCGTGGGGCAGTTCTATTTCGCGCCCTACTGCTCGATGTTGCTCGCGCGGCTCGGCGCGGACGTCATCAAGGTCGAGGCGCCTGCCGGCGATCCTTATCGCAGGTTGGCCACCGCCGCCGAGGACGGCTCGTCAGTCCAGTTCAGCATGTTGAACTCCGGTAAGCGCGCCATGCGGTTGGATCTGAAGAATTCCGATGGACAGGCCGTGCTTCGGCGGCTGGCCGAAACCGCCGACGTTCTCATCCAGAATCTCGCGCCGGGAGCGATGGATCGCTACGGTCTGGGCTACGAGGCGTTGGCGAAGGCCAATCCTCGGCTGATCGTTGCTTCCGGCACCGGTTTCGGCTCGTTCGGGCCATACGCGGGACAACCCGCGATGGACCTGACCATCCAGGCCCGGACGGCCGTCATGAGCACCACCGGCTTCATGGATGGCCCCCCTACCCGTACCGGCCCCTCCGTCGTCGACTTCATGGGAGGAGCCCACCTCGTCGGCGGCGTCCTCGCGGCGCTCTATCAGCGCGAGTACACCGGCCGAGGCCAACACGTGGAAGTGGCGCTTCAGGACGCAATTCTGCCGTCGCTCACATCGAACATCGCCGGCATGGCGCACAGCGAGAACTCGATGCCGGAGCGAACGGGGAACCGCCACGGCGGCCTGGCGGTCGTGCCGTACAACGCGTACCGGGCACGCGACGGCTGGGTGACCGTGCTGTGCCCAACTCAGGCGCACTGGGATCGACTGTGCGACATCATGGGCGACCCCGATGCGAAGGATCCTCGCTTCGATTCTATGGGGGGCCGCTGCGATCATGTCGACGACGTCGACATGATCGTCGAGCGGTGGACGAGCACTCACACCAAGCAAGAGGTAGCCGACCTGTTGAAGAACACCGGGATCCCCACCGCGCCCGTCATCGACCTTGCCGAATTGATGGTGGATCCCCACATCGCCGAGCGTGGCGTCCTGCGCCGGATGTCCGACGACACAGGCTCGTGGATGACACTCGGCAGTCCGCTGTTCCTCTCCGACTCACCGATTGTGGAGCCGACAAGGGCTCCCGGTCTTGGAGCCGACACCGACCAGATCCTCCTCGAAGACCTGGGCATGTCTGCTGAGGAGGTCGAGCAACTGCGCTCGACTGGAGCCATCTGAGAGGTGGACGACACTCGTGTAATCATCTGCAACAGGAGGTCGTAATGCAGGGTCTGGTGTTCGACGGAGATCGGCGGGTTTCACTGCGACCATTTCCCGACCCGAAGCCCGGCGCGGGTGAGGTCGTCATTCGAGTGACCGCATCGGGTATGTGCGGGAGCGACCTGCACTACTATCGTGCACCCGCTGATGCGACGCCCGACCCGGCACAGGTCTGCATCGGTGGCCACGAACCGGCCGGTGTCGTCGAGGAACTCGGACCCGGCACCGACGACAGCGTGGCCATCGGTGACCGTGTCATGATCCATCACTATGCGGGCTGCGGACGCTGCGTCGCATGCCGGTCTGGGTGGACTCAGATGTGCACGACCAGCGCTCCCCTCGTGTACGGCAAGAACGCGCACGGCGCCCATGCCCCGTTCATGCAGGTTGCAGCGAGATCGGCACTTCGACTTCACGACTCCCTCTCCTTCGAGGCCGGCGCGGCGATCGGGTGCGGGACAGGTACCGCGTGGGGCGCCTTGGAACGACTCGGCAACATCGGCGGCACCGATGTCGTGGTGTTCGGACAAGGACCGGTCGGTCTGTCCGCCACCATGCTCGCCGCGGCGCGCGGAGCGCGAGTCATAGCAGTCGATCTCGAACCCGCCCGGTTGGCCCAGTCGAGTCGGTTCGGTGCTGCCGAGACCGTCGACGCCGGGTCCGTCGATGTCGTCCAGGCGATCCAAGATCTGACTCGAGGGTTGGGCGCACCGGCGATTGTGGAGACTTCCGGTGCCACCGTAGCGGCCAGGTCAGCCGTGGCGGCGCTGGCACCATGGGGTCGTCTGTGTGTGGTGGGGTTGGGTGGCACCGTCGAACTCGATGTTCGGCAGAACCTTTCACGGCAGCTGACCGTCATGACGTCATGGTCACTGTCGAGTGTTCAGCAGCTGGAATGTGCCGACTTCATCGATCGTCACAGGCTGCCGGTCGACGACCTGTTCAGCGATCACTGGTCCTTGGACCAAGCAGAAGAGGCGTACACGAAGTTCGACAAACAGGACGCAGGCAAAGGCGTGTTCGTCTTCTGACCGACCCGCCCGGGCGGTCGTCGACTTTCTCACCGTCGACCGGCAGATCACACAATCGCAGATCAAACGAAGGACACATGATGCTTGTCAACGCCCGATCCACGGCGGCCCCGGGTGCGCCGTTCGAAGCGACCAAGATCGAGCGACGGGAGGTCGGCCCCACGGATGTACTGATCGACATTGCGTACGCCGGCATCTGTCACACCGACGTCAGCCGGGCCCGTAGCGAATTCGGCACCACGAATTATCCACTGGTCCCTGGACACGAGATCGCCGGAACCGTGTCCGCCGTCGGATCGGACGTGAGCAAGTTCGCTGTGGGCGACCGCGTCGGGATCGGGTGCTTCGTCGATTCGTGTCGGGAGTGTGACCACTGCAAAGCCGGCCTCGAGCCCTACTGCCGTGTCGAACACATCAGGACCTACAACTCCGTCGGCCGTGACGGGAAGGTCACCCAGGGTGGGTACAGCGAGAAAATCGTAGTCGACGAGGCGTATGTCCTCCGGATCCCGGACAGTCTCCCGTTGCACGAGGCTGCGCCCCTCCTGTGCGCCGGAATCACCACGTACACCCCCCTCCGCCACTGGAAGGCCGGCCCCGGCAGCAAGGTCGCGATCGTCGGATTCGGCGGCCTCGGACACGTCGGCGTTTCGATCTCCAAGGCTCTGGGTGCTCACACCACCGTGCTGGATCTGACCATGGCCAAGGAAGCCGACGCCCTGCGACGCGGCGCTGATGCTTATCGACTTACCACCGATTCGACGGTCTACACCGACTATGCCGACACCTTCGACCTGATCGTGTCGACCGTGCCGGCAAACCTCGACTACGACGCGTTCCTGCGGATGCTCGCGCTCGATGGAACCCTCGTCAATGTCGGTGTCCCGAAGCGTCCGATCAGCTTCGACGTGTTCTCCCTGCTGCACAACCGGCGGTCGATCGCGGGAACGCTGGTCGGTGGTATCGAGGAGACGCAGGAGATGCTCGATTTCTGCGCCATTCACGGAATCACTGCCGAGGTGGAAGTGATCGACGCCAACGAGATCGATCGGGCCTACGATCGTGTCGCTGCGGGTGATGTCAAGTATCGCTTTGTCATCGACATCAGCACGATGGCTACGAAGTGATCCACGACCGCTGATCTCGCGCTGCACACCTGGCCGACGAATACGGAATGCAGAGGTAGTCCAAGCCCATATCGACTGTGCCCCAAGACAATTTCTGAACTGCGGCAGGAACGCGGCTCGACGCTCAGGAACCCGGGACCGACCACGGCTCGGCGGTCAGCAACGCCCGGATGCGGGGGTCATCGTGACCGGCGAGCGCGGCAACAGCATTGTTGAGGCGCTCGTCACCGGGGAACAGCCCGGGCGGCAATACCGCAGTGATCGCGGCAGCGGCCGTCAGCGCACCCTCCCGCCCGGCCGAGGCCGACGAGACCTCGGATACCCGGGCGGCGTCCCCGCGGGCGAGCAATGCCAGCTGCCGTGCCACCGGGGCATCCCCACCTGCCAACACCGCCAGGTTGTCGGCAGCCGCGCCGACCTGTGAGGCCGACAGGAGGCTTTGCACCGCGTCCGGGTCCTCGAGGGCACGTTGCCCGGCGGCGTCGGCCGGCTCCTCACGGAGCACGGTCACCGCAGGGCTTTGCAGCACCCCGCGCACCGTCGGGTGGAAACGCGCCTCCAGGGTGTAGGAGCCTGCGACGGGGAACAGTGGCTCGAGACCGTCGGTGACGAGCAGCACGACGCCTCCCTCCACCGCCTCGCCCGGGCCGAGTTCCACTTGACGCAACCCGCTGTCAATGGGCCAGGGCCAGCCGGCGCGGGCTGTGCGGCCCGTGGGGCCGTTGACCACCACGTCGAGATCACCCTCGAGCAGATTCACGCGGTTGCTGCTCGTCACCGCTTCCGGACCGTCGTTCAGCACTCGCGCGATGGCGACGAGCACCTCGTCGAGCGGTACCCTCGCCGGCGCATCGAGGACGACCCGCAGGCCGGTCAAGGAAGGTCGTCCGCGGACCGCGCGGTGGGTGCCGCGAAATCTTCGGCGATGGCCTGGGCCCGCTCCATGTCGGCCTTTGGCTTGCGCGCGCGGCCGATCCTGGCGAGGGCGTCCGCGACCACCGGTGCATCCTTCTCGACCGGGCTCGCCACTGTGGCCGCGAGCACGAGCACCTTCTCCGCGGAACGCCCCTGGACGGCGAGATCGAGGAACCGCTTCGACTCGTCCGGTTCTGCCGCGCGCGTCGATTCGGAGCGGTAGTCGGTGTGTGCACGGGCCAGGGAGTTGGCCAGCACCACGGCGCACGCTGCACCGGTGTCGGATTCGTGGTTAGCCACTGCCAGTGTTTCGAGCCGCTGCCGGGTGTCCTCGTCCTGTCCGAAGTCACCGATGGCGATGGCCATCCCGACGCCATGGTCGAGCGTCGTCGCCGCAATCTCCCGTTCGGCGTCCGATGCCGCCGACCGCACGTGCACCGTCACTCGGGCGCTGCGGACCGCCGTGAATTCGTCGATGTCCAGCTCGGCGCGCAGGCGGTGCGTCCCGGGTTGGTCGAATGTCACGCCCTCGCTGGTGAAGAAGACCTGCATTCGTGCACTGATCGCCGCACCCGGCGCCAGCGTCGTGGTCGGCCGGGGACCGCAGGCCAGCACCACGTCGCGCACCTGCTCGACCGCACCGTCCGGGAGTACGTGCAACAGTCGCAGGTCACCCTCGGCGAGGTTGAACCTGGTCGTGACCTCGCGCGGCGCATCGCCGGTGTTGGTGAGCACGACCACGGCCACGGCATACTCGCCGACGAAGACTTCCGGCGGGAGCTGCAGCTCGAGGAGCAGACCTTCGGCGTCGTCTGCGTTGACCAGGCCCATCGCGTCGGCCGGCACAGGCAGACCCGCGGAGAGACTGCCGTGGCCCCACCCGAACGGCTTCCAGCCGGGACGCACCTGCGGGTCCGGCGAGTGGATCAGGGACAGCCGGTCGTGCTCGGCGAACGCGAAGGTTGCGTTTCGCGGGTACGGGTTCGTCACCGTCGCGAAGCCCATGACGTCTCCGGTCTGGTTCATGATCTCGGTGCCTATCGGCGGGGCGTGCACATCGTGTTTGGGGTGGAACAAGTTCAGCGCATGCCCGGCCTCGTGGACCAGCGTACGCAGAAACGCCGCCGGCACCTCGTCCAACGGCCGGTTACGTGCCCCGGCCTCGATGATCGCGCTGTTGCCCAGAGTGGCGTCCGCGAAGCCGACCGAGCCCTCGCGCGGTACGGCGTCGTCGTCGAACATGATCCCGAAGAGCCCGCCTTGCGACGACCCCACCAGGAGCCACAACCGCCACGCGTCGGGGAGCCCGAGGCCGCGGTGTGTCGCCAGGAGGGTCTGCAGCTCCGCGTTCGTGAGCGAGGCGTCCTCGGGGACGTTGACCTCGTCCACCGCGACCGTAACATCCCAGCCCGCGGAGGCGTAGATCTGCTGAAACGTCGTCACCACGCCGCCCCCGACGGTCGCCGAGGCCGGCCATACCCGGTTGGTCATGGCGTCGACCTCGATGCGGCAGCCGCGGTAGAGATCGGACGTCTTGGTGGCATTGATGTCATAGGTCCTCCCGCCGATGGTCGTCGTCCCGGTCATCAGCGCGGGGCCGCCTTGTGGAACGAGGGCGCGGGAGCAGCGAAGGATCATGTCGCCGGTGTCGGTGGTGATGAACTTCTGCGTCGTCCGGTCCCACAGATGCCGGACGAATCCGAACCGCAGTTGCCCGGCCGCGTAGGTGACGCCGGTGGAGCGGAAGTACCAGGAGTACTGGTTCATCGGCAGCTGCGGGTACCAGCTCACGGGTGGAGCGCCGTCGCCGCTCGATTCGGTCGACGGCTCGGGCAGGGGTTGTCGTACGCCAAGGTCGCGATCCCCCGCCACCCCGACGTGGCGTACGTAGACGTCGCCGCTGATTCGCAGGGCGGACCCGCTCACCTCGATGCGCATCGGCCCGCGGATCTCCGGGGGGACAAGACCCGGGATCGGCGGTCGTGGCGACAGCGCGAACATCCAGGCGCCCTTGAGTGTGGAAAGTGAACACGGTCGCGGCGCGAACGGGACCCGCCGATCGGATGTGTCCTCCACCAGTTGGCCGCTCTCGTCGAAAACGAGGGCGGCGGCGCCGGCGCAACTCGGGCATTCGGAATGCGTGACGGCGGTGGTGGTGCCCTGAGACATGGTGCGCTCCTTCGACGATGGAAGCCCGACGGCTCATGTCGCCAGCGTCGTCGACGGAGGGGAGTGGGTCACGAGTAGCCGGCTACTCGTTTTGGTGACTGCGGCAATCCTGATCGGGTGATCCTGTTTCAAGGGACCGGCCAGCCGCGCTGTTCGGCCTGGTCGAGCAGCCACTGCTCGGTACCGCGCGTGTCCTCGAAACGGCGCTCGCCCGCGGCGCCCGAGCAGGCGACGATGCCACCGAAGACGCGGCAGCTCGTGGTCTCCGGCAAACCCGAGATCAGGAACCCTCGATACCCGAGCCCGGGCGGGGCGAACTCGCGCTCGGTCTCGGGCAGGCCCTCGACCCGTCGCATGAACTCGGCCGCGTCCCGTTCCGCGAGGGTCCACGAGGGGTTCGGCTGGCCGCTGAAGATGTCCAGCTCCACGCTCAGCGGCGTGGGTTCCGCCATGGTTGGTACTCCTGACGTAGCGGTGCCCGGCGGCTCGGCAGCGTGGCCGCAACTCGCGACGAGCAGCGCCACGAGCCACCAGGGTGGGCGCCGCAGCCGACGACGGTTCAACTCACCTGCATCCCGGTCGGAGAGTACCGGTAGCCGCAGAAGAGAGTATAGGGGCCCCGGTTGCAGTTGTAGGGGTTCAAGCCCCCGCCGATGACCTGCCCGCTGTTGTCCGTGTTCCGCGCCGCCGTGCCGCCCGGCTTGTGACCCCAGAACCCGTTCGAATGGTAGCGGTACCAGTGGTAGTCGTTGTTCGGCCACACGACCAAGGCCACGTTCTTGTTGCTTCCCGAGCAGTATGCCGTGCAGCCGTCCCAATTTGATGCGGTCGCCACGTTGGGGCATTGCATCACGTTGTTGGGATGGCCCGAGATCCGGCCGGGCTGGGCGAAGGTGTTGGACCGGTAGTTCATGGCGTAGTTGTAACAGTTGTTGTGGGGCTGAACGCTGGGCACGTTCCAGAACGCCGGGTTGTAGGCCGTGTTGGCGAGGATGCAGGCGGCCCTTGCCACGCCCTCCGGCGCTTCTTCCTCGGCTTCGGGGGAAGGACCCTCGTCAAGGCCTTCCGCCGGAGCCTCGTACGCCGCGCGGCGCTCGCCGATCGCCTCCCTCACGTATTCGAGCACGTCGTCTTCCACCGCGGCGCCCGCGGTCGACAGCAGCCAGGAGGAGGCATCGACGGACTCGTCTACCGTCAGCGCCCGCGCCGCCAGGCCCTCCGGAGCGACGAGACGCTCGGCCGGCACCGCATCGAGACGGAATGACGCAGGCAGACCGGCGTGCTCAGCACCATCGTCCGAGACTGCGGAGACGATGTAACCGCGAAAGCCGAGGAGATCGGGACCGGAATCCGGCGCCGCGAGAGCTCTGCCGGCGGCACGGTCGATAAGTTCCCGAGCCTGCGCGTCCGACAGGCTCCAAGTGGGGTTGGGACGCCCTGAAAAGACGTCGAGAGTTATTTCCATGGTCTTCTCCTTACGCTATGAAGAGCGAGTACCTCGAAGGACCGCTGGCGCGAGGTCGAAGGTCCTCGGCCGCGGCGCCGTCACTTCTGTTGCCCTGGGTTTGTATGCAAATGCTCGGGGCAGACTCGAGTGTCTATGAACCGCCCTCCAGTGTCACAGGTAGTGGAATACTCGAATTTGCTGCCGCCCACCCAGTTTCATCGGCGGGCCGCAGGGGAACAGCAGACTCGTCTCTATCGGAGGTCGGTGACGGTTAACCCGCACGCCTTCGGATTCGAGTAGTCCTCTACGCAAGACCGTCGGCTGCGCCTGACTGACGATGTACCTACAGATCCGCAGCACGTCTGTGTATCCGAGCGACTGTTCGACAGACAACGTAAGGGAGGTCAGGTGAGCGGTCGGCTGAGCGATGTGGATTGGACTGCCGTGCTGAGCGGATCCATTCATCCCTCACCGTCGTCGTGGTCGGACCAGGTGTTGTACTTCCTTCTGGTGGACCGGTTTTCCGACGGCCACGAGGACGGCTACCGGGATGTCTCGGGCGTGCCGATGGCCGGGACGACACCGATGCTGCGGCCGGGCGATGCGAACAGCGCGATCGGCAACGAGACCGACGCCGCGAGATGGCGCAGCGCCGGGGCGAGCTGGTTGGGCGGGACCCTGGCCGGTGTCCGGAGCAAGCTCGGCTACCTGCACCGTCTCGGGGTGAGCGCACTGTGGATCAGTCCCGTCCTAGCGCAGCGTCCCGGCACGCACGACTACCACGGCTACGGCATCCAGGACTTCCTCGACATCGATCCGCACTTCGGCACCGCCGAGGATCTGAAACTGCTGGTCCGGGACGCGCATGCGGTCGGCATGTACGTCATCCTCGACGTCGTGCTCAACCACACCGGCGACGTCTTCGCCTACGATCCCGACCGGTACGACACCGTGGATCCGGAGTCCGGGCACCGCTACCTCGATCCGCGGTGGGACGGGCTGCCCTACCGGGTGGCCGGCTGGCGGGACCGGACGGGGATCCCGTCGCTGCCCTTCCCTGATCCCATCGATCCGGTGGAGACGGGCAGCGGGGTCTGGCCGGCCGAGCTGCAGCGGGACGGGACGTTCACCGCCCGCGGACGCATCTCCGGCTGGGACCACGACCCGGAGTATCTCGAGGGCGACTTCTTCGGCTACAAGGACGTCTGGCACGGCTCCGGTCACGTGGACGACTACCGAGCCTCGGCGGCGCTCGAGACGCTGACCCGGGCCTATCAGTACTGGCTCGCCTACGCCGACTTGGACGGGTTCCGCGTCGACACCGTCAAACACATGAATCCGGGGGCGACGCGGTTCTTCACCTCGGCGATCCACGAGTTCGCCGAGTCGATCGGCAAGGACTCCTTCTTCCTCGTCGGCGAGATCACCGGCTCCCGCGGCTTCGCCGTCGACCTCATGGAACAGACGGGTCTGGACGCCGCCCTCGGCCTGGCCGACGTGCAGGGCAAATTGGAGCACCTCGTCAAGGGCCGGACCGAACCCGCGGAGTACTTCCAGCTGTTCCGGAACTCGCTGCTGGTCGGCCGCGGCAGCCACACCTGGTTCCGCGACCGGGTCGTCACCTCCTACGACGACCACGACCAGGTCCGCAACGGCAGCGCCAAGGCCCGCTTCGCCGCGGACGAGGACGGCCGACGCCTGGCGTTGGCCGTGCTGGCCGCGAACGTCACCACGCTCGGGATTCCGTGCATCTACTACGGCAGCGAGCAGCGATTCGACGGCGCCGGAGGCAACGACCGCTACATCCGGGAGGCCATGTTCGGCGGAGCCTTCGGCGCCTTCCGCAGCACCGGGCGACACGCTTTCGACGAAACCGCGGCAGCGTACACCGGGCTGGCGGACGTCCTGGCCGTCCGCCGCGCGGAGCCGGCACTACGCCGCGGCCGGCAGTACCTGCGCGAAATCTCCGGCGACGGTGAGCGCTTCGGACTTCCCCGCAGCCCGGGAGGCCGGATCGACTCGATCGTCGCGTGGAGCCGCATTCTGGTCGACCGCGAGGTCGTGTGTGCCCTGAACACCGACATCCGGCGGCCGACCACGGCGTGGGTCACCGTCGACGCCGATCTGCATGCCGTGGGTGAGGGCTACGTGTACCGGTACTCCACCGATCCGGCCGCCGTCGGGACGGCCACACCGGTGCAGGCGCGGAACGGCCGGGCCATCCGGCTCACGCTGCCGGCCGCGGGCTTCGCGGTGCTGACACCGGAGGCGGCCGGATGAACCGGGGCCGACGGTCTCCTTCGATCGAGAGGCGGGCGTCATGACCACGACCTACGAGATCCATCCGGGCATCGGGATCGCACGGGTGGGGACGAGTAGGAGCCACCACTTCGTCGGACCCGAGCCGGATACGCCGCCGCCGAGCACCTACCGGGACGACCAGGGAGAACTCCTGCGCCAGGCCGCCCGATTTCGGGTGTTCGAGTGCGAGCGCGACGACCGCAACACGCTGCTTGATGCCCGTGAGGTCACTCCCGACCTTGGGACCGTCACCTGGACCGTGCACCTGGCCAACCGCAAGGCGGCCGGGCAGGTCTTCCCGCCACCGGACCCGCCGGTTCCCCCCGAACAGCGCCTGCGCAATCGGGGCCAGGCCAGGGCCGAGTTGACGATCGACCCCGGACCGCGGACCGTGGACGGGCCGAATCGGGCGGCACCCTTCGACACCGGCAAGTTCAAGCAGGAGAAAGTCTTTCTGGGTGAGGTGCGCACCGACGGCGACGGACGCCTGCTCGTCCTCGGCGGCTTCGGACGATCTGACTCCGTACCCGCCGGGATCCCGGTCGGGCCGCCGCGGGGGAGCTTCGCCAACAACGACGACTGGTTCGACGACGTCTCCGACGGACCGGTGCGCGCGGTGGTCACCACCGCCGACGGGACAACGCACCAGGCGAAACCCTCGTGGGTGATCGTCTCTCCTCCGGACTTCGCCCCGGGAATCCCGAATTTCGTGACCATGTACGACGTGGCGCGCAATGCCGCCTTCGAAAGAAATTGGCTCACGGTTCCCGAGACGCCGTCGTTCACCCGCGACATCTACCCCCTCCTCAGTCGACCCCACGCGTATTCGTGGGTCAGCGGCCGGGCCGGCCTCATGCACGGCTCGGAGCGATGGGCACCGTCTGCTCCCCTGTGGAAGACGCTCGCCGATCCCGCCACGGCTCTGAGCATGCGCCGACGCCTCGCGGACAGACTGCGAGATCCGCATGCCCGGCCACCCTCGGATCTGGGGACGATGCCGCGGATGCACGACGACACGAACGACCCGGGGGAGGTCCTCCCGCCGACCCGCGTGCAGTACCTCATCCTCGACAAGTGGGTTGCCGGGCACTTCGTGAACGACTGGCCCGAGGAGCGGCATCCCGGGGAGCTGCTGCCGGACGCGTTGGATAGGGCTGCGCTGCAGGGGTGCTCGGGTGGCGCATTCTACCCCGGGATCGAAGCGGGGCGGATCATGGCGGACGCGGACAGGTACAGCGAGCCGTATCGTCTCGACGCCGACGCGCTCGAGCCGGGGGCGATCACCGAGGGCAACGCCCTGCCCTGGCAGGCCGACTTCCACCTGTGCCGAGACGATTCGCCGAACCCACCGAAGGCTGACGAAGACGAACCCTATCTGGCGTGGTGGCCGGCACAACGCCCGGACATGGTGTTCGTCGACCTCGCCTCCTTCGATTCCGGACAGCGAGAGTACTGGGCTCGCGGCGTGGACGACATGGCAGACATGGTCCGGGACTGGCACCGGCTCGGCGTCGTCGCCGAACGGCCCGGCGCCGACGGGCGCCCCGTCTACCTGGAAACCGAACGGCGATTGCCGCGGTCCTCCCCCGAGGACTGACCGGATGGTACGCGTCGACGTGGCGATCATCGGTGGCGGTCCGGCCGGCTCCGCGGCCGCGATCGCCCTCGCGCGGGCGGGACGCAGGGTGACGGTGCTCGAGCGCTCCCACTACCACCGGCCCCGGATCGGAGAGATCCTGCCGCCCACCGTGCGGCTACCGCTGTGCGCGCTGGGCGCATGGGATCGGTTCCGCGAGGAGGGGTTTTCGCGGTCACCCGGCATCGTCTCGGTGTGGGGAACGGCGCGACCGTACACCAACGACTTCGTCGCCAACCCGTACGGCGCCGGTTGGCACGTCGACCGCTGCCGCTTCGATCGGATGTTGGCCGGCACCGCCGCGGCCGCGGGCGCGGCGGTTTACCCGGGCGCTCGCCTGATGGGCTGCCGCGAGGTGCTCGACGGGTGGCAACTGGAGGCGATCGTCGGAGACGAGTCGCTCTGTATCCACGCCGATTTCGTGGTCGACGCGACGGGCCGGTCGTCCCGAATCGCCCGCCGGTCGGGGGTTGGCCGGGTCGGTCACGACCGCCTCGTGGGGGTGGTCGGCGTTCTGGATTCCCCGGCCGCCGAGTCGGTGCGAGACCGCCGCACGCTGATCGAATCGTGCCCGGACGGCTGGTGGTACTCGGCCATGCTGCCCGGTCGGCGCTGCGTGGCCGCGTACCTGAGCGACGCCGACCAGATCGCCGCCACCCGTCTGCAGCCACTCGATCTGTGGCGGGAGCGCCGGCGGTGCGCCCCCTACACCGACCGCCGTCTCGGTTCGTTCGACGGGGACGGCGACGTGCGGGTGATCGCCGCCAGCGCCTCGACGCTGCGGCGGATCACCGGCGACAGATGGGTAGCCGTCGGCGACGCGGCGACCGCCTTCGATCCGCTGTCGGGTCAGGGCGTCACGTGCGCGCTCGACAGCGGCCTCGCCGCGGGCAGAGCGCTGACCGCGCTCGGCGGCGACCGGGGGGCGGCACTGGCCGACTACGCCGCGGCGGCGCAGCGTCGCTTCCGGGATCACCTGCGGCGCCGAGCCGACTACTACGGACGCGAAACCCGTTGGCCCGACTCGGCGTTCTGGGCGCGCCGACGGATCGGCCATCGTCAAGAGGTTCCGTCACCACCCAAGTCGGGTCGGGAACTGGAGTAGCGAATGATCACTGACGGTAGGACCCAGGGCCTTCGTGCCGCCGGTTTCCCGGTCGGTTGTGCGTCCCCTGGTGTCCCTGGTCAGGCAGGCGCCGCCCCAGCTCCCGCCACGTCAAACCGTGCATGCGGTTCTCCCGCACACGGCTTACCGACGCCGTTCACCGCCGGCATTCGGTTTCTCCCGCCAGGGCTTGTTGGCCCTGGGTGCGATCACGGTTCCGGTCAGGTTGTACAGCCCGCAGAAGTCGGTCGACCGGTAGGCGAGCACGGACCAGCCGTAGCCGCGTCCGCGCTTGTGTCGCCTGCCGATGAACAGCGCCAACCGGTCTCGCGCGTGCTGTTGGAGCTTGCCGAATCGAGTCGCGGAGTGGCCGTAGCGATAGAAATGCCGACGTCGGCATTTCTATCGTTGTGCCGAGCTTGGCGTTATGCCGACCTGCTGAGTGAACTGGCTGCGGCGCAGTAGATTCACGCTGGACAGGTCGGCATAATCCGTGGTCCTGGTTGATGCTTCCTTCACCGATTTCTCGGAGAAGGAGGAGCAGATGTCCGGATCGAAGCACAGGGTGGCGGCGGTGCGGGTGCCGGGACCGTTGGCACAGTACGCGGTCGAGTTCACTGACGAGTTGACGGCGCGTGGTTACGCGCCGACGACCCGGATCGGCCATCTTCAGGTGATGGCGCACTTGAGCAGGTGGCTGCGGGACCGCCAGTTGGGCGTGGCTGACCTGACGGACGAGCGGGTCGTGGAGTATCTGGCTGGGCGGCGCAGCCGGGGCTACTCGTCGTTTTGCACCCCCAGGAGCTTGACTCCGTTGCTGGGGGTGCTGGCGGCGCATGGGGCGCCGGTGAACTCGGCCGCGGCCGCACCGGGGACCCGCACCGGCACGGATGTGTTGTTGGCTGGCTTCGAGCGTTTCCTGCGCGAGGAACGGGGCCTGGCGGCCTCGACGGTCACCGCGTACGTGTTGTGGGCCGGCCGGTTTCTGGCCGGCCACCCAGATCTGTCGGCGGTGACGCCGGCCGAGGTCAACGGGGCGGTGGTGCAGACGGCGCAGACGTTGTCGGTGACGTCGGCGCAGATGTTGGTGCATTCGCTGCGCTGGCTGCTGCGGTATGCGCACCTGACCGGGCTGGCCGAGACGGACCTGTCCGCGGCTGCGCTGCCGGTGACCGGTCGCCCCGGCGCGTGGCTGCCGCGGGGCATCGGCCAGGCCGATGCGGATGCGCTGCTGGCCGCATGCGATCGCCGCACCGCCACCGGACGGCGGGATTACGCGGTCATCCTGGTCCTGCTGCGCCTGGGTCTACGCGCCGGCGAAGTGGCCAGGCTTCGACTGGAGGATCTGGACTGGCGGGCCGGCCAGGTCACCGTGCACGGCAAGGGCGACCGCGTGGACGCGCTGCCGATGCCCGCCGACGTCGGGGCCGCGGTCGCCGCATACCTGCGTCGGGGGCGGCCGGCCACCGCCGAGCGGGAGGTGTTCCTGACCGTCCACGCCCCCCGCAGGGCCCTCTCCCGCACGGGGGTGTCCTGGATCGTGCGTGCGGCTTGCACCCGGGCGGGTATCGCCCCGGTCGGGGCCCACAGGCTGCGGCACACGGCGGCCTGCCAGCTGCTGGCCTGTGGGGCGCCGCTGGCCGAGATCGGTCAACTGCTGCGGCAGAACTCCGAGACCACGGTGAGCATCTACGCCCGCGTGGACGTCGACCGGCTGCGGCCGATCTGCCGCCCCTGGCCGGGCCGCCGGTTCGGGGGTGCGCGGTGAGCGCCCTGGCCGCACGGGTCGAGGAGTACCTGCGGCTTCGCCGCGCGCTGGGCTTCGAACTCGTCGCCGCCGGGCATCTGCTGCCGCAGTTCGCCGCGTTCTGCGACGCCGCCGGCGCGCAGACCATCACCGTGCAACTCGCCGTCGACTGGGCGCAGCTGCCGGCCGGCGTGCAACCGCACTACTGGGCGGAGCGTCTCGGTGCGGTGCGCGGGTTTGCCCGCTGGATGGCCAGCATCGATCCGGCAACCCAGATTCCGCCACTCGGCGTGTTCGCCGCACCCCAGCCACGGCACACCCCGTATATCTACACGCCGGAAGAGATCGCGGCCCTGATGCAGGCGGCGCGGCGACTCGAGCCCCCGCTGCGGGCGGCCGGCTACGAGGCGCTGCTCGGCCTTCTCGCAGCCACGGGCATGAGGGTCTCCGAGGCGCTGACCGCGTCCCGCGGCGACGTCGACCTCACCGCCGGGATCATCACCGTCCGCCACGCCAAACTCGGCCGGGAACGGATCCTGCCGCTGCACCCCAGCGTCACCGACGCGCTGACCGACTACGCCGCGGAACGCGACCGGCTGTGCCCCGCCCCGTGCTGCGACGCGTTCTTCCTGTCCACCGGCGGCATCGCGCTGACCCTGATCGCGGCCGGCCACACCTTCACCAGGCTGACCACCTGGACCGGGCTGCGCACCGACACCTGCAGTCCCAGAATGCACGATCTACGTCATGCCATGGCCGTGCGCACACTCATCGATTGGTATCGCCTCACCGACAACCGCGACGGCCGGATCGATGCCCTCTTGCCGCTGCTGTCAACGTATCTCGGTCATGTCTCGCCGGCATCCACATTCTGGTATTTGACCGCCGTCCCGGAATTGATGCGGCTGGCCGCCGCACGGCTACCCGGACGGGCCGGCCGCATCGCGGGGGCGGACTCGTGAGCGCCCTCGCGCCGCTGCTGCAGTCGTTTTTCACCGAACGACTCGTCGGGCAACGCCGGGTCAGCCCCAACACCATCGCAGGCTACCGCGACACGTTCCGGTTGCTGCTTCGCTTCGCCGCCGACCGTACCGGCACCCAGCCCAGCCGCATCGACATCGGCCAGATCGACGCCCCGCTGATATCGGCGTTCCTGGACCATCTGGAGCACGAGCGGGGCAACAGTGTGCGCACCCGTAACAACCGGCTGGCCGCGATCCATTCCCTGTTCGGCTACGGTGTGCTGCGTCATCCAGAGCATGCCGCCACGATCGCAAGGGTGCTGTCCATCCCGGCCAAACGGTGTGAACGTAACGTGGTCTCCTGGCTCACCCGGGTCGAGGTCGATGCGCTGCTGGCCGCCCCGGACCGGAACAGCTGGGCCGGCCGCCGCGATCACGCGATGCTCACCCTGGCCGCGCAGACCGGGCTCCGGATCTCCGAGGTGATCGGGCTGACCGTCGCCGACATCCACCTCGGTGCCGGAGCATATGTGCACTGCGTCGGCAAAGGACGCAAAGAGCGCGCCACGCCACTGAAGCCGCTGACCGTCAGGGTGCTACGCGTCTGGCTGGCCGAACGACGTGGAGCACCACCCGATCCGCTGTTCCCGACGATCACCGGTAGACGCCTGAGCCGAGACGCGATCGAACACCGCCTCGCCCAGCATGTCGCCACCGCCCGCGAAGCCTGCCCGTCGCTGCGAACCAAACACGTTGGCATGCACACACTGCGGCACTCGGCGGCCATGCGCCTGCTGGAATCGGGCACCGACGCCACCGTCATTGCGCTGTGGTTCGGGCACGAAAATCCTTCCACGACCGCCAGGATCTACCTGCATGCCGACATGACCCAGAAACAGAAGGCACTCGACCGCCTTACACCGGCAGGGACGAAACCCGGACGCTTCCGCCCGTCCGACACGCTGCTCGCGTTCCTGGACGGACTCTGACCCGCCCGTGTTATGCCGACCTGTTCAGCGTGAATCTACTGCGCCGCAGCCAGTTCACTCAGCAGGTCGGCATAACGCCAAGCTCGGCACAACGATAGTGGTTCTCCTGGCGCCACCGTCCGCCCATCCAGTAGCGGACCTCGCCGGTGGGCAGGTCGCGCCGCGTGGTCAGGATGTGCATCTGCCGGGTACCGGCGGTGTCGTACAGGCTGACCTGTCGCATCGCGAAGCTCTCGCCCTTGCGGGGGCCCTCGGTGATGTCGAGCTCGACCTCGGTGTCGGCCAGGCGCCAGGTGTGGGTGCGGCCGTGCTCGTCGAGGTGGGTGTGTTCGGCGAACTCGTGCTCGTCGACGTCGGGGGTGGCGCCCTTGCGCCAGGTCAGGGTGTCGAACCCGGCGGCGTGCAGGTCGGCGAACAGGGCCGGGGACCAGCCGCCGCGGTCGAACCCGACCAGCACCCGGCGTTCGTCGCCGACCAGGGCCCGCAGCTCGGGGATCAACCGGCGCAGCTCGGAGGCCAGCGACGCGGCCGGCTCGGCCATCACCACCAGCAGCGGATCCCCGGCGGCGTCGGCGACCCAGGTCTCCACCGTGGCCGGGGCCGGGAACTTCAACCGGGGCACATGGGTTTTCGCGATCTTGCGGGTGCCGTGATAGGCGCGCACGTGCCCGTCGACGTAGAGCACCGCGGCCTGCTCGGGCCGCTCCGCGAGGTGGCGGGCCGCCATCGCCGCGATCCAGTCCCCAGCCTTGGCTTGCCCGGCCAGCGCGCGGGTCTTGCGGCGGATCGTCTTGACCTCCGGGGCCCGGTCCAGCCCGAGCACCCGACCCAGCGCGGGCGGGTCGATCCGGGTCGCGCCCTCCGCGCGGGCCTCCCCCAACAGGGCGCGGAACACGGCCTCGCACAGGATCGTATCCAGCGAGTAGAACCCGGCGGGCAACTCGCCGTACACCTCGCGCGCACACTCGAGCAGCCCGGTCGCCGCCAACGCGGGCAACGCCAGCATCAGCCCCGCCAACGGCGCCCGCGCACACGCGGTGAACACCGGCGGCGCGTAAGTGATCAGCCCGAACCGTGCGAACACCCGCTCGGCGGTGCGATCGACCGGATCCGCCAACACCGGTACCCGCGCGAGCACCGGCACGGACCCGAGCGGGTCACCGGACAACGCTGCCGGGCAACCCTTCTCATTCTCGGCCTCGACTTCCGACTCGGCCTCCACCGCCGGCGCAGGCTCGACCTCGACCTCGACCTCGGGCTCGACCTCGGGCTCGACGTCGGGCTCGACCTCGACCTCGACCTCGACCTCGGGCTCGAGCTCGGGCTCGGGCTCGGGCTCGACCTCGACCTCGACCTCGACCTCGGGCTCGGGCTCGGGCTCGACCTCAGCCTCCGGCTCGGCCTCCGCCTCCGGCTCGGCCTCCGCCTCCGGCTCGGCCTCCGCCTCCGGCTCGGCCTCGGCCTCGGCCTCCGGCTCGGGCTCGGGCTCGGGCTCGGGCTCGGGCTGAGCTTCGGAAGTCGTTGCCGGGCACATCTCCTCGACGCCGGAATCGCCCTCGGCGATGACCAGCGCGTTGCGGACGCTGCCCTCGGACACCCCGGTCTCGGCGGCGATGACGTGGTAGGACGCTCAACCCTCGCGCAGCCGGGCGATGGTCGCGACGACGTCGTCGGTGAGTTTCGACTTACGTTTGGGGCCTTTGGGTTCGGCGAGCAACCCGGCGACACCCGTGTCGGCCAGGCGAGACTCCCAGCGCCGCACCGTCGCCGGCTTGACCGCGAACGCTACGGCGACGTCGCGTTGGGACGCGGCCTTGATCCGCGTCAGCGACACCGCCGCGAACCGCCGCGCCGGGGTGTCGCCGGCGTCCCAGGCGTAGGCCAGATTCCCGTGCACGAACACCCGCCCGCCGTCGTCGTCCTCGACGATCGCCGCGGCCGTGCCGATCGGGCGGGCATCGCCCGGGGTGAGCGGCAGGGGCGGCTGGGCGGTCATTACGGCCATCCTCCACCCCCTCGAATCGCGTGAAACAGCTCCATTCATTATTGAGGATCACAACCGGAAACCCGCGCCGACACGCCGGGAAATCCGCAGATCAGAGCACAAAATTATGGGGCGAGTAGAGGCCCTATGTCAGGAGTCCTGGTCACGGAAGAACGGGAGTCGAGTCGTCGGCGTGGTCAGGGTCGAGCTGCGGGTCCGCTCTCGAGTAGGGCGATGAGTTCCTCCCGGCTGTTCACCCCGGTCTTCTGGGAGGCGCGGAAGATGTGACCTTCGACTGTGCGCACCGACATGGTGAGGCGTTCGGCGATTTCGCGATTCGACAGCCCGGTGGCGGCGAGGGAGATGATCTCTCGCTGCCGGGTGGTGAGCGGAACCGATGTGGTGTTGGCGCGAAGCGCGGGCGTGTCCGCCCCGGTTTCCCCGGCCAGCCGGCGCGCAACGGCGGTGGCGGTCATTGCGGCGCCTCGGCGGCCCTGCTCGCGGTACACGACCGCCGCTTGGGCTGCGGTATCGGCGGCGGCGATCCGGTCTCCGAACGCCTCGCACATCGCCGATGCTCCTCGCAGGGCGTCGGCGTCGCGGTCATGCAGTGCGGCGGCGTGTTTGGCGGCGACGGTCACTCGGGGGCCCTGCACGATGCGGGACAGTTCCGCCAGGCGCGCGGCACCGTTCGAGTCGCCGAACTGCGCCGCGGTCTGCAGACACCACACCTCACGCGCCGGGCAGCCTGCCCTTTCGGCTTGGGCGACGGCGTCGGCCAGGATCGTTAACGCCTCGGTCGTGACTCCGCGCGTAGCACATAGCCACGCTTCGGCGACCGCAACATGTTGGGTAAAGGTGTTCAGGCCGCCGTCGTGTAGCTTCTCGCGAAGAATCGCGCGCCCGCCGTCCGAGTCACCCGACATCGCCAGGACAGTCGCCAAGAACAGGTATCCGCCCGTGCGCAGCCACGGCGACTCCAGCATCGACCCGGTGGCCAACGCTTCCCGCAACCACCGCTTGGCGGGCACGAGATCGCCGCGGGCCATCGCGGTGATTCCATTGCACATCGCCCGATGGGCAAGGGCGAAGGGGAAGTCCATCGGCTCCCGCGCCAGCCGATCGGCCAGTTCCGTCGCCTCGTCCAGCACTCCACCCAACCGAAGCGCCTGGATGTGGATCAAGACCAGGACGAAGCGGGTTGTTGGTGTTGCCGACCATGTTCGTGCCAGATCGTATCCACGTTCGGCATGCTCGCGAATCGCGCTCAGGCGCCCGAGGTCGCCGCAGCCCACGTTGAACGCGAGCAGACCCATCAGATCGAAAGACTCGCCGAGCCATCCGTTTTCGGTGAACCCAACGATGGCGGCATCGACCGCCGCCCGCGGACGGTTCCCGAATGCCGCGACCGCGGCCAGGACGCAAGAGTACGGGCGGTGCAGCCCCGCCTCGGCCACCAGTCCTCGCACGAGTTCCAGCTGCTCCGCGGCGGCGTCGGTCGCCCCAGACGGGAGGAGGATCAACGCGCGGATGAGGGTCAGAAGCACTCGCTCCTGGTCGGTCGTGGCGGCCTCGATCAATTCGGCGTTGACCGTGAGCGCGTCGCTGAGGCGATTGCTGTTCACCAGTGCAAGCATGTGCGTCGATTTGGCGTTCGTCCCGCCGTTTGCCTCGACCGCGCGGCTTGCGAGTCGTTCTGCGGTGATCGGGTCCATCAGACGTGTCGCCGCGATCGAGGCGTCGATCAATAGCATTGGGTCCGGCTCGGTGTCGGAGCCGACGATGAGAACGGCGCGGCGTACCAGCTGGATCGGATCCGGCGGACTGTGCAGTGGTTCGAGTTCGGTCGCGACTCGTCCGCGTAGGTGCCGCAGCCGCATGGTCCCGGCCCGGGCGCGGCGGACCTCGCCGATGAGTGGATGCTTTGTCCGGGCTACGGCAGGATCAGAACTGGTGTCGACCGTGATCACCCCGGCGGCTTCCGCCGCGTCGATCGCCTGGGCCGGAGTGATCGCAGACAAAACGGCCAACTCGAGTGGGTCGGCGACCGCGAGGACGTCGAGGACGCCGATGGCCGGGTCGGGTTGGCGGCCGATGGTCGTGTCGATCAGTTCGGTCAGGGTTGGGGACATGCGCAGGTGCGTGTCCCAGATCCACACTCCGGCGCGCTGCAGGAAACGGCCCGTGGCGAGTTCGTCGGCGATCAACTGGCGTAGATACAGGGCGTTGCCGCGCGTGTAATCCCAGACCCGCGCGGCGGTCGCGGATTCGACGTCGCCGGCTAGCACGGTTTCGAGCAAGGACGCGGTCTCCGCCCTGGACAAGGGTTGCACTTCCATCCGAGGTACTAGTTCGTCCTTCCACAGGGCGGTGATCGCATCCGGTGCCGGTTCGCCGGTGCGCACGGTGAGCACGACCATGGCGAGGTGTCGGCGCACAATCTGGTGCACCACCAGCGCCGATTGCGCGTCGAGCAGGTGCGCATCGTCGACTCCCACCACGACCGGTCCGCGACTCGCGGTGCACGTCACGGCGTCGACGACGTCGCGGATGCGGGCCAAGGGGTCGGGGCCGAGCCGGTCGGCGTATTCGGCGAACGCGCCCAGTGGCACGGACTGGGCTGAGGTGGTCGCGGCCACGAACCGGCAGACGTGGCCGCGGCGACTGGCGCGGGTGAGGGTTTCGCGGGCGAGTCGGGTCTTGCCCACCCCTGCGGCGCCGGCGAGCACGATTCCCGCTGCATCGACGGTGTCGACGCACTCGGTGATCGCCTGGAGTTCTTCGGCGCGCCCCGTCAGCGGCCAACCGCTGCCCATCACCTCAGCGTATTGCGTCGCGGATCTTCCGGCGGGGAGACACGTCGAGTCCGAGCGTAGTCATCCGTGGTCGCGGTTCTCTGCCGCGGCGAGTTTGGCTACCGCGATTCGTATCAGAGTGTCGAGGGCTTCGGGTTCGATCGCGAGGATCTCGGCGATCACGTCGTCCGCGACACCGGCGTCACGTAACCGCAGCGCCTCCGAATACGGCAGCGG
>DATDBL010000076.1:0-2610 GCA_036524855.1 Aldersonia sp.
CTGCTCTATGGTAACCGGCGCACCCGCTCGGTCATGTTCGCCGAGGAGATCGCCGACCTCAAGGACCGCTACGGCACCCGGTTCGAGGTGATGCACGTGCTGTCGCGCGAACCGCGTGACGTCGAACTGTTCACCGGGCGCCTCGACGCCGACCGCCTGCGCGCGATCCTCACCGACCTCGTCGAGATCGACGCTGTCGACCACGCGTGGCTGTGCGGGCCGTTCGGGATGGTCACCGATGCCCGCGACGTCCTCGCCGACCTCGGAATCGCGAAGGACCGTGTCCACTTCGAACTGTTCTTCGTCGAGGACGCTCCCCCGCCGCCGGACACCCACCGCGAGCCCGGCACGACGGGACCGTCCAGCGAGGTCACCGTGACCCTCGACGGCCGCACCACCACCGCCGACCTACCGCGCGACGAGACAATCCTCGACGCCGCCGAACGCGTCCGCTCCGACCTGCCTTTCGCCTGCAAGGGCGGCGTCTGCGGCACCTGCCGCGCGAAGATCACCTGCGGCACCGTCGACATGCGTCGCAACTACGCCCTCGAGGACGCCGAGGTCGACGCCGGCTTCGTGCTCACCTGCCAGACCTACCCCGTCAGCGACACCGTCACCGTCGACTTCGACGCCTGACCACCCCGAGCCACCGGAGTATTCATGACCAGCCTCGCCCCCGCCGTGCCCGACACCGACATCGAGTTCGCCTCCCGCGACCGGATTGCCGCGTTGCAGCTCGAGCGGCTGCGGTGGTCGCTGCAGCACGCCTACGACAACGTGCCGCACTACCGCGCCGCCTTCGACGCCGCCGGCGCCCACCCCTGCGACGTGCGTGACCTGTCGGATCTGGCGCGCTTCCCGTTTACCGCCAAGACCGACCTGCGAGCCAACTACCCCTTCGGCATGTTCGCCGTCCCCCAAGACCGCGTCGCCCGCATCCACGCCTCCTCCGGCACCACCGGACAGCCCACCGTCGTCGGCTACACCGACAACGACCTGCGCAACTGGGCCGACGTCGTCGCCCGCAGCCTGCGCCTCGGTGGTGTGCGCCCCGGCGACAAAATCCACGTCGCCTACGGCTACGGCCTGTTCACCGGCGGCCTCGGCGCCCACTACGGCGCCGAACGCCTCGGCTGCACCGTCATCCCGATGTCCGGCGGCATGACCGAACGCCAGATCCAACTCATCTCCGATTTCCGCCCCGACGCCATCATGGTCACCCCCTCCTACATGCTCACCATCGTCGACGCCATGGAACGCGCCGGCCTCGACCCCACCGCGACCTCTCTGCGGGTCGGCGTGTTCGGCGCCGAACCCTGGACCGAGCAGATGCGCACCGAACTCGAAAACCACCTCGGCATGGACGCCGTCGACATCTACGGCCTCTCCGAGGTCATGGGCCCGGGCGTCGCCATGGAATCGGTGGAAACCAAAGACGGCCTGCATATCTGGGAAGACCACTTCTACCCCGAGATCATCGACCCGGCCACCGGCGAGGTCCTGCCCGACGGCGAGGAAGGCGAACTCGTGTTCACTTCCCTGACCAAGGAAGCCTTCCCCATCATCCGCTACCGCACCCGCGACATCACCCGCCTGCTGCCCGGCACCGCCCGCACCATGCGCCGCATGCAGAAGGTCACCGGCCGCACCGACGACATGATCATCCTGCGCGGCGTCAACCTGTTCCCCACCCAGATCGAGGAACTCATCCTCGACGTTCCCGCCCTCGCACCCCAGTTCCAGTGCGTGCTCGACAAACCTGCCCGCATGGACCGGCTCACCGTCCGCGTCGAAGCCCGCCCCGACGCGGATGCAGGCCAGCGGGATTCGGCCGCCACCACTTTGCGCGCCCTGATCAAGAACCGAATCGGAGTCACCGTCGACATCGACGTCCTCGACACCGACGGCATCGAACGCTCCCTCGGCAAAGCCCGCCGGTTGATCGACAACCGCCCCAAGAACTGACGCACCCGCCCCACCCGTGAGTGGTTGACGAGTCTATGGACTCATCAACCACTGGCTCGAAAATCGGTTGTGCGTACGGCAGCGTTGGGTGCCCGACGTGGAGGGCCGGTTGGGGTTGGGGTGTGCAATTAGGTGGGGTCAGGCGGCTGAGTGAAGGTCGACCTTCTTGCCGGTGAGCTGTTCGAGTTGGCGGATCAGGGAGCGTTGGCGTCGTTCTTTGTTGATCCGGGAGTCGTAGTAGTCGGGTCCGTGGTCGGGGAAGTGGACGTCGGGGTCGGCGCTGAGTAGTTGGTAGACGATCTGGAGCACCGTGTTGCCGAGGGCGACGATGGCGCGGTGGGTGCCGCGGCGGTGGCGGATGCGTTTGTCGCGGGCACCGAGGATGGTGTCGGTGCGGCTGATCGAGGCGACGATCTCGCCGAGGGTGGCCGCGAGCCAGGCGTTGCCCTTGCCGGTGGTGTTCGCCCCGCCGCGGCCGGCCGAGCGGTGATCGATCGGGGCGAACTTCGCCCAGGAGGCGAGGTGACCCGCGGTGGGGAACCGGCTCATATCGACCCCGATTTCGGCGATCAGCTCCCGCGCGGCGATGATCCCGACGCCGGGGATCTCATCGAGCTGGGCCACCCGGTCCGCGAAAGGGGCGAT
>DATDBL010000077.1:0-9711 GCA_036524855.1 Aldersonia sp.
ACCGCACCGCCGCCTCGGGACCGACGATCCGAATGTGGTGCTGCGCCCGCGTGAGTGCGGTGTAGAGCAGCTCGCGGGTGAGCAGCGACGAGCCCGACTCGGGCAGGATCACCGACACCTTTCGGTACTGGCTGCCCTGGCTGCGGTGAATCGTCATCGCGTACGCGGTCTGCACGGCCGCGATGTGGCTGGGGTGCACGAAGAACGGTTCGCTCCCGCGGGCGAACGCGGCGGTGATCGCCCCGTCGGCAGCAGCGTCGGCGGCGGGGTGGACGAGAACGACGCCGGTGTCGCCGTTGTAGAGCCGAATCTCGTAGTCGTTGGCGGTGACCAGCAATGGCTGCCCCGGATACCAGCCCCCGGCGGCGACCGCGCGGCTCTCGCCGATCCAGTCGACTGCCTGCTGCGCCCACCAGCGTGCCCCGAACGGGCCTTCCCGGTGCGCGCACAGCAGTCGGTGCGCCTCGAGGCCGTCGAGCGCACCGTTCGCGTCCCCGGTCAGCGCCGCCGCCCGGGTGATCCGGGCGGAGTCGAGCACGTCGGCCCGCAGCGCGGCGAGGTCGTCCGGCGCGTGGAACGACACCTGCTCCGATCCGCCGTTCAGCAACTCCAGCGCCGCGTCCGCGTCACCGATGCGCACCGCCGCCGCGAGTGCGGCGATGTCGCCGCCGAACCGGCGCCCGGCCGTGAGCCGCACGACCCCGCCCGCGAGGCGGTCGCACTCGTCGGCATCGAACGACTCGAGGTCGGCGCCGACGAGCGTCGTGAGCGCCGGGTTCGGGCTCGCCGACACGGGCCGCGCCACCAGGTCGGCGAGCACCGCGCCGGCGTCGACGGACGCGAGTTGGTCGGGATCGCCGACCAGCACGAGCCGGCATTCGCTGCGCAGCGCCTCGAGCAGCCGCGACATCAGCGTCAGCGACACCATCGAGGTCTCGTCGACGACGATGACGTCGTAGGGCAGGCGGTTGTCGCGGTTGTGCCGGAACCGACTATTGCTGCCGGGCTGCCACCCGAGCAGGCGATGCAGCGTCATCGCGGTCAGCGTCGACGGCAGTCCGAGTTCGGCGGCCTGCTCGCGGACCTCCTCCTGCAGCCGAGCCGCGGCCTTCCCGGTCGGGGCGGCGAGCCCCACCCGCAGGCCGGGCCCGTGCAGCCGGAACAGCAGCGCGAGGACCCGCGCGACGGTGTGCGTCTTCCCGGTGCCGGGTCCGCCGGCGATCACGGAGGTGTACTCGGTGGCGGCGAGTGCGGCGGCGACCCGCTGGCGATCCGGCGCCGGCAGGTCGACTCCGTTCCCAGAGTAGATCGCGTGCAGGCCCGCCGCGGCGGCGTCGAGGTCGAGTGCCGGCCGGGTGCCGGTGCGGGCGTCGAGGACCTCCCGGATCGTGCGTTCCTGCAGGTAGTACCGGTCGAGGTAGAGCAGTTCGCCCTCGTCGGTGTCGACGAGGCGCAGCGGCCGCAGCGTGCGCGTGTCGTCGCCGACCACCAGCGGGCTCACCCGCAGCGCGGCGAGGATGTCGTCGCGGTCGGGCCAGGGCAGCGCGTCGAGGTCGACGATGGACACCGCGCCGGCTCTGTCCTCGTCGATGATGGTCTCGTCGACCGTCACGTCCCGCAGCCTGTTCAGGTCAAGGCACACCGAACCGGCCCGCACCGCCCGCACCGCGAGCGCGGTGGCGAACGTGACGTCCTGCGAGGGTTCCCGGCCCAGCCGGGCCAGGCGCAGGGCGACGTGCACATCGGCGGCGGCAAGCACCCCGGCCTCGTTGAACTCGTGCAGCAGGCCCTGCCCGCGCAGGGCGATCCGGGCTGACGTCATCGCCGACCTCCTGCCAGCAGGTCGGACAGCTCGACGATCAGGTCTGCGGGCGGATGCCAGTCGAACACGCCGCTGCCGGGCGGTGTCTGCGGCCCGACCATGCCACGCACGAACAGGTACAGCACCGCCCCGAGATGGGTGTGCGGGGCGTAGCCGGGTTGGCGCCAACGCAGATAGCGGTGCAGCGCAACCGAATACAGCAACGCCTGCAGCGGGTAGTGGGCACGCAGCATCTCCGCGGCCATCCGGTCGCGGGTGTAGTGGCCGACGGTGAGGTCGCCATGGCCGAGCCGGTTGGTCTTGTAGTCGACGATCAGATACCGCGGGCCCCGCAGCCGCAACACCGCGTCGATGCTGCCGGTCAAGTAGCCGCGCAGCGGGAACTCGTCGAGGTGGTCGAGTTCGTCCGGGTACGCGGCGAGCGCGTCGTCGGCCGGCAGGTGTTTACGCAGCAGCGCCGCGATGTCACGGATCGTGACCTTCTCCGAGTGCGGGGTGTCCCCGCCGAGCAGCGGGAACTCGAAGTCGAGTTCGGGCAGTCGGTCGCCCGGCGCGATCTCGGCGAGCGTGACGCCCTCCCCCAGCGGGGTCCGCATCACCGGCGCCAAGGCGTCGGCGAGCGCGACCGGGTCGATGTCGGACAGCCGCACAGCGACGGATTCCGTGCAGTGCGCGACGAGCTCGGCGCGCAGGTCGGCCGCCGCGGTGTCCACGTGCTCGAGCACCTCGTGTACGAGGGTGCCGAACGCCGCGCCGAACGGGAGGTCGTTCATCGTCGACGCGATCCCGTCGGGTTCGTCGCCGATCGGTGGGGCGGTCTCGGGCTCGTCGGCCAGTTCCGGGTCCTCGACCTCGCTGGTCGCCCCGGCGACCGCGGCGGCGTCGTGCGCAGAGGCGGTCAGCGCCGAATACGACGTGCGCCGCCAGTCGCGGTCCAGCAACCGCTCGAAGCGCGCCGCCGCGAGGGTCGGGACGTCGTGTCCCGCGGCGGGCAGCGACGCCGCGGCGATCGGACCCGTGTCCACCGGTTCGACGGCGACGCCGGGCGCACCGGCCGCCCAGTTCTGCATCAGCGCGTCGAGTTCTTCGTCGCGCGGCACGCGCGATGGGTCACTGCGCGGCACCCGCGGCGGACCGAACCCCTGGTCGAACATCAGCCGGTGCAACGGCGAGTTCGACGTGATGGACGACGGTGCCCACCACAGCACCACCTGGCACTTCGCACGGGTGACGGCGACGTAGAGCAGGCGCAGTTCCTCGTCGCGGTCCTCCCGGTTGTGCTCGACGACGTGCTCTCGGTAGTCGGGCCCACCGTTGCCGCCGACGTCGAGGACGCGCTTGTTCTCCGCGTCGTGCAGCAGCGCCGTCACCGGGTCCGACGGACTGTGCTGCGACCAGGCATACGGCACGTACACGATCGGGTACTCGAGGCCCTTGCTCACGTGCACGGTCGCGATCTGCACCGCCGCGGCGTCGCTCTCGAGCCGGCGGGTCCGATCGGTGGCGACACCGGATTCGGGGTCGTCGATCCGCTCGGTGAGCCACCGCGACAGGGCGGACAGGCCAAGGTTCTGCTCGACGGCCGCGCGGTTGAGCAGTTGCGCGATATGGCGGACGTCGGTCAGCTCCCGCTCGCCGGACTCGATGGCATGCAGCCGGGCCTCGAGCGCGCCGCCGCCGTCGGGGCGCAGCGCCGCGACCCGTTCGAACACCGCCGCGAACCCGGACTGCGCGAAAAGGGACGCGAGCTCCCGCAGCTGGCCGCTCACGGTCGCGACGACCCGTTCGCCGTCGGCGGCGAGTTGGGCGGCAGTCCAGCCGAGCAGCGGGGTGAGCGCGGCGATGCGGACGCGGTCGGGCCGGTGCGGCTGCTCGAGGGCGTAGAGCAACCACAGCCAGTGCGTGGCGCTGGGCGCGAGGAAGACGCTCGTCCCGCTCGCCAGCACCGACGGCACGCCGACCTTCTCGAGTTCCGACCGCACCCTCGACACCTGGTCGTGGGTGCGCGCCAGCACCGTGACGTCGCCGGGTTCCACCGGCCGCGGATCGGAGGTGTCCGCGCGATAACGCGCCGGGCCGGTCAGCAGGTCGACTATGTCGCGGGCGACGTCGGCGGCGATGCGGGGACGCACGTCGGATACGGCAGGCAGCCCCGAGTTGCCGAGCGCCCACGGCCCCATCCGCGGCAGATAGCGCACCCGCAGCGGAGCCGAACCGAGCAGCCGAGGCTCGTTCTGCGCGGCGTTGACCGAACCGACGACGATCTTCTCGTGGCCCAACGCCTTTCCGCCGTAGAGGTGGTCGAGCGCGGTGAGCAACGCGGCGTCGGAGCGCCAGTTGGTGGTCAGTTCCTGGTGTTGACTGGCGTGGCGGACCGCGTCGAGGTAGCTGAGCACCTCGGCGCCGCGGAAGGCGTAGATGGCCTGCTTCGGGTCGCCGACGAGAACCATGGTCGCGTGGCCGTGGAAGGTCCTGCTCAGGATCTCCCACTGCAGCGGGTCGGTGTCCTGGAACTCGTCGACGAGCACCACCCGGAACCGGCTGCGGATCCGCGCGCACGCCGCCTCGCCGTGCTCTGTGTCGACGAGCACGTCGTGCAGCAGGCCGAGCAGATCGTCGTAGTCACGCAACCGCATCCGCTGCTTGCGCAACGCCACCTCCGCCCGCGCGTCGCGGGCGAACGCGAACCGGTGCTGCGCGGCCTCGTTCCCGCCGGTCTCGGGGACCAGCCTGGCCTGGCGGTCGTACACGGCGGACTTCGCGACCTTGGCGGCAGTCTCGAAGTCGACCGGCGGTTCCTTCTGCAACGCCGCCGCACCGTAGCGGGCGAGGTAGAGGTCGGTGACGACCTCGGCGAGCAGGTCGTCGACCTGCTCCACCAGCGTCAAGTCGGGGTCGTAGTCGCCGGCGAAGCCGAGTCCGTCGATCATGCGCTGGCAGAAGCCGTGCGTGGTGACGATCATGCCCGCGTCGAAGTCCGACGACGCCTCCCGCAGGCGACGGCGACGCTGCGCTACCTCGGCATCGGGTACGTCCGCGAGATGGCGGATCAGGTCGTCGTCGTCCTCGCGCGCGGCCGCCGGGTCCGCGAGGGCCACTTCGGCCTCGACGATCCGGCCGCGAGCGCGTTCGCGCAGTTCCTGGGTCGCGGCGCGGCTGAACGTCACCAGCAGCAGGTCGGCGATCTTCGCCTTGCCCTCCGCGAGGAACCGGGTGGCGAGACCGACGATCGCGTACGTCTTGCCGGTGCCGGCGCTCGCCTCGAGCACCGTGGTGCCCTCGGGGAGGTCAGCGCGAATGTCGAAGGCGACCACCGTCATCGGAGTTGCTCCATGCTTTCGTGTGCCAGCAACGGTTCCCACAGGCGCCGTGACAGCACTCCGAAGCGCGTGGGGTCGTCGAACCATCCCGCCTCGTCCGCCGCGGGTGCCGCCTCGACGAGGTTGTGCCACAGCGGGGCGCCACGATACACGTACTGTACGTAACGGTCGTTGGCGTCGCCGAACCGGTCCTGCCATTCCCCTTGCGCCGCAGTCATTGCCACCGTCACCGAGCGCCCGTCGCGGCGCAGCGCGGTGTAGCGGTGGGACGTTCTGGGTGCGAGCGGCAGCGGCTCGCGCAGGCCGCGGTCGCGCAGGTCGACGATGGCGCGCAGGTGTGCGAGCGGGTCGGCGGGCGCGCCGAGCGTCGACCGGGACAGTCGGGATCTGCCGCCGCGACCGGTCGCGATGCCCTGCCAGGCGCGTTCGCGCTCGTGCGCCGCGACCGCGAGCAGTTCCACCCAGATCCGGATGCGGTGGCGGGCGGCCAGGCTCGAGTAGTACGTGCGCAGCAGCGCCGTCCCCGACCCGTCGGGCAGCCGGTACAGGCCCGACACCGTGCCGGTGAGGCGGCGGTTGTCGCCGAGATCGACCGCGAAGTCGACGGTTTCCCGGTCACCGGTGTAGAGCGCGGCGCACACGTCGACGAGGCGGTTCACCATCGGCGCGACCACATCGAGTGCCGCGTGCCCGAACCCGAACGGCGGCAGCGTGCCGCGGCGCCACTCGAGCGCGCGGAAATCCTGCTCGCTCGTGCCCGCGAGCCGTGCGGTGAGCATCCGGTCGCCGAGATTCCAGCTCGCGAGCGAATCCAACTCGACGTCGAGCGCGTCGGCGATCTCCTCCTCCGGTTCCGGCACCCGCAGCCCGAGGCGTTGGCGGGCGAACGCCTGCGCGGGGTTGACGGCGAACGCCAACAGGTCCGTCAATGCGACGTCCTCGACGGTCGCGGCCGGCAGGGCGTGCAGCAGCAACGGCGGCGGAGGCAGCGGATCCTGCTGCCGGGCTCGGGCGCCGGCGAGCGCCGCGACGTCGAAGCTGAACGGCCCGCCGGCGCCGAACCGCGGGCCATCGAAGTTGCGGGGATCGAACGGCTGCAGCGGATGCCGGTGCACCACACGGTCCATCCCGTCGGGGCCGACGAGATCGGATAGTACGTCGAGCAGTTCGCTGAGCGGGATCGCGGGCGGGCGGCGCTGCCCGTTGATCGCGTCGGCTCCGGTGTAGAACAGCACGAGCCGCTCAGTCGCGGCCATGATCGCGTCGAGCAGCAGTTGCCGGTCCTCGCTGCGCGGGTCGCGCTCGCCGAGGCACGGGTCGCGGCCGAGAATGTCGTCGCCGTCCGGGGTGCCCTTGCGGGGGAAGAAGTCGTCGTCGAGACCGAGCAGGCACACCACCCGGTGCGGCACCGAGCGCATCGGGACCATCGTGCACACGGTGAGTTCGCCGGTGCGGAAGTTCGAGCGCGTCGGGCGGCCGGCGAGGCGTCCGGCGAGCATCGCGCGAACGTCGGCCAACTGCAGGTCGCTGTCGGCGCCGTGTTCGACGGCGGCGGCGATCTCGCGGCCGGCCTGGGCGGCCTGCCAGGCGTCGGCGGTGCGCAGGTCGGTGAGCCGGTCGAGCGCGTCGGCGAGGACCTGCGCCCACCGCGCCGGGGGCTGCGGGCCGGTGAGGTCGCGCACCGCGGCGGTGAGCCGGTCGAGGAACTCGGCGAAGCGGCCGGCGAGGTCGACATCGGTGCTGTCCACATCGTCGAGCGGCAGCGCCCGGTCGAGCCATCCGATCTCGGTCTCGTCCGCAGCCACCCCGAGCAGGATCCGGTCCAGCGCGGTCGCGAACGTGTTCTGGTTGAAGGCGGCGAGGCCGAAGCGTTCCCGCTGCCGCTGCGCGAGGCCCCAGCGGGCGCCGGACGCGCTGGTCCACTCGCGCATCCGCTCGAGGTCGTCGTCACTGAAACCGAACCGGATGCGCACCGGCTCGGCCGCGGCGAGGTCGAGCACCTCGCTCGCGGTGATCCGGGCGTCGGCAAGGTCAAGCAGGTCCGCGACCACGCCGAGCACCGGGTTGGTCTGGCGCAGGCCGCGGTCGGCGAGTCGGACCCGCAGTTCGTGACCGGGGTGCCCGGCCGTGCCGCGGCCTGCCGCCTGGCCGACCGCCGCTTGGCCGACCGCCGCCTGGCCGAATACTGCACGGATCAGCGGCGCATAGGCCTCCACGTCCGGGCACATCACCAGCACGTCGCGCGGTTCCAGCGTCGGATCGTCGGCGAACAGGTGGAGCAACACCTCACGCAGCGCCTCGACCTGCCGCGGCGCGCCGTGGCACGCGTGCACGGCGACGGTGCCGTCCAGAACGGCGCGATCGGCCGGCGGGAGATCCGCGACGATCCCGGACTGCAACCGGCCAAGCAGCGTGTCCGGCCGGTCGGGCTCTGCTCGGCGGTCGAACTGCGCATCACGGCTGCGCAGCCGGAACTGTAACTCGCGCACGTCACGGCCGAGGCCGGCGAGCAGGGGGTGCGCGACGTCGAGCGCGCTGTCGTCGTCGACTCGTCGGACGGGAACATCTTTTTCCGCCAGCGCATCCCACATGGTCGGGCTGGGATGCGGCAGCCAGAGGTGAACGTCGCGGTGGGCGCCGAGCGCGGCGAGGACGTCGAGTTGGTCGGTGGGCAGCCGGGTCGGCCCGAACAGCGAGAGTCGCTCGGGCAGGCCGACGAGGGCCGGGTCGGCGCGCAGTGCGGCGCAGGCCGCGTCGAGGCGTTCGGCGGGACTCGGCGTGCCGACCCGCGCCCGCACCCGCCGCCACAGTTCGGCCTGCCACGCGGTGTCCTCCTCGAGATCCGCGCCGACGCCGTCGCGGTCGCGGCCGGCAGCCCAGTCCAACGGCATGGCCGGGCGCTGCGCGGCGTAGCCGGCGAACAGGTCGACCATCCGCGCAGCGGTGGCGAACCGGCGGCCGCTGCGCTGGCGATCGGGGGTGTCGGTGAGGTGGCGGTGCAGCACCGCGCACCAGGACTCGTCCAGGCACCCGTCGATCACCTCGAGCACCGTCCAGCGCAGCCGCGCCGGCGCCCACTCGTCGTCGTCGGGATCCACACCGCTGCAGGTGGCGAGGACGTCGGCGACGAGGCGGGCGGGGTTGGGGAACTCGATGTTGGCGGCGATGCCGTCGGTGTCGACCGCGCCCAGGCGCAGGGCGAGGCGCTGCACGATCCACCGCTCGACACCCTTCGCGGGAACGGCGACGACCTCCCCGGCGAACGGATCGGATAGCGGCGCCGCGAGCAGGTCGGCCAGCCCGTCGGCGAGCGCGGCGGTGCCGGTGGCGGTGTGCACTTTCAGCACGGATGTCCCCCTCGTGAAGCATGTCCGACCCATCACAACAGAGGGCACCGACAAGAAACAGCGGACACCGATTCCGTGTTGCCAGTGTGATCAACTAGCGCTTCTGTGAATCAAGTGATTTGAGTACGCTAATGAGGCATGCGAGGTGTTAAGGGCAGGTTCGTCAGGTTCACCGTCACCGCACTGCTTACCGCGGTGCTCACCATTGCTGGCGTGGGGTTGGCCACTCCTGCCCACGCGGCACCGGCGCAGTTGTACACCACCGCGCAGTGGTACAACACAGCGCAGAACTCGTTCTCCAACGGCGACATCGGTGGCGGACTCGGCAGCCTGGACGCGCTGTTGCGGGAGGACCCCAACGACTCGGACGCACTCGCGTTGCAGGCGATGTGGGCCGACTACAGCGGCGACCTGATCAAGAAGTACGACAGCCTCAACCGGCTCGGGCCGCGCCGCGGGCAGGTCGAGTACGCACTCGGCCAGATCATGGCGGCGTCGCTGACCCCGCCCAACCCCTTCCCGTCGATCCAGGGCGGCAACACCGCGATCGTCGTGCTCGGCTACGGCCTGCTCCCCGACGGCAGCCTGCGTCCGGAACTGGTGAGCCGGCTGAACTCGGCGGCGGTGCAGGCGTTGACCGCGCCGTTCTCGCCGATCATCGTCACCGGCGGCGCCCCCAAGAACGGCCTCACCGAGGCCGCCGCGATGCAGGGCTACCTGATCAGCCGCGGCATCCCGGCCGACCGGATCCACCCCGAGCACCGCGCCGGATCGACCGTCGAGAACGCCATCTTCTCCACCCGACTCGCGCGCTCGCTGGGCGCCAACAGCGCCGCCCTCGTCACCTCGGCGAACCACATCCGGCGCGCGACCGCCGACTTCAACATCGCGGGCCTGCCGGTGATCGGCGCGATGAGCACGCTCGACGAGATCATCACCCAGTTGCCCCCGGTGCCCCGGGCGAACCAGCGCGGCATGTACATCGACGCGTCCCGCGTCCTGGGCCTGCCGGCGGCGCGCTGACACAGCGCGGCGAGATCATCGCGCGGCTGCGGGCGGCGGGCAGCGTCTTCGCCGAGGACGAGGCCGACCTGCTCCTGGCCGCGACCGACGACGGCGCCGAACTCGACCGCCTAGTCGCCGCCCGGGTCGCCGGGCAGCCGCTCGAGCACCTGCTGGGCTGGGTGGAATTCTGCGGTCGCCGCCTCGCCGTCGGGCCCGG
>DATDBL010000078.1:0-4491 GCA_036524855.1 Aldersonia sp.
ACCACCGGGTCGCCGGCCCGAACGGTCGAGCCTTCGGTGGCCAGCACCTGGAAACCCTCGCCGTTCATCCGGACCGTGTCGATGCCGATGTGCACCAGGATCCCGGTGCCTACCTCGGACTGGATGACATAGGCATGGGGCTGGACCCGGACGGGGGTGCCGCTCAGCGGCGCCCTGGCATCCACGAGGCCGCCGTCCCGCAGCGGTTGCACCGCCAGTCCCCCGCCGACGATCTCCTGGGCGAACACCGGATCCGGTACGTCACCGAGCGGAACGACGGTGCCGGACATGGGGCTGAGAACGTCTTCGGGCATGGCAGTCTCCTGGCGGGCATGGGCAGGCGGGTGTGCGGGTTGCGGGACTGAGAGCTGTTGCAGCACAACAACTCTATTTAGGATCGCAGCTGACGCCGACGGTGGCCGGCGGGCATCACCGACGGTGTGCGCGGGGTCAGGCGAGTGTGATGGCGGTCCGGACATCACCTTGCGCTCTGTGGAGGCGCGCGGCGGCGGTGGGGTAATCGGTGTCGGTGAGCAGCATGACTACGGCCGTCTTCGCATGACCACCGGCCTGATCGATGGCGGCGGCTGCGGTGTCCGGGTCCGCCCCGGTGGCCGCGCTGACGATGCGGCGGGCCCGATCGACCAGTTTGGCGTTGGTCGGGCGCACATCGACCATCAGGTTGTGAAATACCTTTCCGGTTCTGATCATGCTGGCGGTCGAAAGCATGTTGCAGACCAGCTTTTGCGCGGTCCCCGCTTTGAGCCGGGTTGATCCGGTCAGCACCTCGGGCCCGGTGTCGACCTCGATGGCCACGTCGGCGCATGCACTGATCTCGGCACCCGTGTTGCAGGCGACCGAGACGGTGGCCGCACCGACGCTCCGGGCGTGGACCAAACCACCGATGACATAAGGGGTTCGGCCGCTGGCGGCGAGGCCGACCACTACGTCATCGGACGTGAGACCAGCGGCCCGCAGATCCGCGACAGCGAGGTCCGGATCGTCCTCGGCACCCTCGACCGCCTTGAGGAAGGCCCGCTCGCCGCCGGCGATGAGGCCGAGCACCTCCCCCGGGTCCGTCCCGAACGTCGGCGGGCACTCGACCGCGTCGAGGACACCCAGGCGACCGCTGGTTCCGGCGCCCAGGTAGATCAACCGGCCGCCGCGGCGGCGGGCCGCCACGATCGAGTGCACGGCATCTTCGATGGCCGGCAGCGCCGCCGCGACCGCGACGGGGACCGAGCGGTCCTCCTGATTCATCACGGTGAGCAGGTCGGCGACGGACATCATGTCCAGATCGGACGTGCGGTCGTTCGCGGTCTCGGTGCCCAATTCGGCGAGTGTCATGTTCGTGTCCTTGTTGATCGTGTGTTCATCGTGTGTTTGCGTGTGTCGGGATGGCCCCCGCGATCACTTGTTGCGTCCCGGGTGGGAGGAAGCGGCGGCGTACGTGCGTTCCAGCGCGGCCCGGGCACCCGGCAACGTCTGTGCCACACCGACGAAGATGCCGTCGACGAGCAGGAGTTGCCCGGTGCGACTGGCCATGGCCGCGGAGCGGAACCCGAACTCACGACCGGCGGTCACCAGGACGTGCTCGGCGTGCCCGGCCAACCGGGAACGCGCGGCGCCGGTGATTGCCACCGTGCCCGCGCCGGCCGACCGGGCCGAACGCAGCGGCGCGACCGTGCCCGGGTTCTCCCCCGAATGGGACATGCCGATCGCCAGGTCGGCGGGGCCGAGCAGGCAGGCGCTGACCATCGCGGCATCGTGCTCGGTGTGCGCCCTGGCGTCCAGACCGACCCGGCTCAGTTTCGCGGTCAGGTCCAAAGCGACCAGACCGGACGCGCCGATGCCGTACACATCGATCCGGCGGGCTGACCTGATCAATGCGATCACCTTGTCCAGGATGACGGGATCGACCAGCTCGGCAGTGGCGCGGAGTTGTTCGGACTCGAAGGCCGCCAGCTTCGCCAGCACGGTTCCGATCCTGTCACCTTCGGCGATGTCGGCCTCCAACGGGACACCGTCGTCCCGATCGTTCGAGCCCCCGTGCGCCGCCAACGCGAGCCGCAGCTGCGGATACCCTTCGAAGCCGAGCCGGCGAGCGGCGCGGACAACGGTTGCGGTGCTCGTCGACGCCTGCTCGGCGAGCTCGTTGACGGTCAGCGCCGCCGCCGCCGCGGCGTCGGCCTGCAGGATCTGACCGATCCTGGCCTCCGCCGGGGTCATGCCGGGCATCATCGCCCGGATCCGGGCGACCACATCCGACGGTGTCGAACTGGTCGATGCCGTCACCGCGGCGAGGTTGTCGGTCATGACGCCCCGATCGGCAACATTCGCGTGACTGCCTGCGCGGCCATGGGAACCGTCCCTCCAGGGTCATGTCATCGGGGCCTTCCTGATGCGTTACATAGTTTCACACAGGAGTGCTTCGAATGTCAAGTATTTGCACGCACGATGAGCGGCGGGGTGCCGGAACACCGGGATCACGGGCAGCGCAATGGGATCGATGCTGCGGTCGTACGCTGTCGAACGACCGCGGCATCATGACAAGATACGGACCGTGCCTTACTGTTTGACAGGTGTCTAACACCCGACTGGTCAGCCGTATGCACCCCGACGACCGCCGGGATCAAATCGTTCGCGTCGCGGCCGAGCACTTCGCCCGCGAGGGCTACGACCGGGCGTCGATGAGCAGGATCGCGCGGGAGGCCGGGGTCACGCGTGCCCTGATCTATCACTACTTCGCAGGCAAGGAAGCCGTGCTCGAAGCGGTGCTGCGCCGCGAGGCCGACACACTGCTGACGGCCACCGCCCCCGATCCGACCCTGTCCGCGGGCGAGAATCTCGTGCGGGCGCTGGACGCGTACCTGGATCACTTCGCGGCGAGCCGGGGCGAGTTACGCGAGCTCTACACCCCGAATCCGAAGACGCCGCAGGTGGTGTGGGAGATCGCGTCGACCAACCACGAGATCCAGGTCGCTCGGCTGCTCGACTCCCTCGGCCAGCCCGAGACACCACGCCTACGGCTCGCGCTCGGTGCCTGGCTGGCGTTCGTCGAGGACGCAGCCCGCGAGTCCGTGAATTTGGATGTCGGTCGCGACGAGATCATCCGCCTCTGCCTGGATGCGCTTCGAGCCGTCACCGGGCTTGCTCTCGTGGCCACCGGTTGATCGCCGTTCCAATGAACGGTGACCAGCATGACCGCCAACCTCAGCACCACTCGAACAAGGAGAAGAAACATGAAGTTCGTTGTCATCGGAGCTACCGGGAACGTCGGTTCGCGGACCGTGGACGCCGCCGTGGAGGCCGGGCACAGGTGGTCGCCTACGTGCGCCGTCCCGAGGCCGTCACCTCAAAGGAGGGCCTGACCGTCGCGCAAGGTGAGGCGGCCGACGTCGCGGCGCTGGCCGCGGCTGCCAAGAATGCGGACGCGGTGATCGTGTCGATCACCGGTTCAACGAAGGACGCGACGTTCATGCAGCGCACCCTGCCGAAGGTGATCGACGCGGTGAAGCAGGCGGACGCCGGCCGGCTGGTGCCGGTGTCGGCGTTCGGCGCGAGCGACACAGCAGAGAAGGCCTCGGGATTCGCGCGGCTGATCTATCGGTCGGTGCTGGGCAAGTTCTTCCGCGACAAGGCCGCATCCGACCAGGTGCTGATGAAGTCCGGGCTTGACCACACCATCGTGTACCCGGTGAACCTGAAGGACGCCCCGGCGCTGCCGGCCGCGGCCGTCAAGCGCCTGGACCAGGTCGGCAACGTGCCTGGTCTGCCCAAATTGCCCTTCGCGAACGTGGCCAAGGCACTGGTGGACATCGCCGGCGACAACGACCTGTCGGGGGCAAGGGTACTGATCACGACGCCGAAGGGATGGCGGCCCGCACCATGAACCTGCACCACCTGATCTGCGTCACGAACGCGGCGTTCACTGCGCAACCCCGTCATTCGATGCGTAGACCAGCAGTGGCAGGCAGACCTGGTCGACGATTTCTGCCAGGACATCCGTGGCGAGCGTGCCGCGGAGGAAGAACAGCTCGTGTCGCAGGAGTACGAGCGGGAGCAGCATCACCCGTTCCGGGATCGGCTCGTCGCCGAGATCGCCGCGGTCGCGGGCCTCGCGCAGCATGCGCGCGATGGTGTCCTTCGCCGCCGTCCAGGTGAAGGTCGTGATCTGCTCCAACAGGTCGTCGTCGGCCTCGGCGATGACCCGGCGGAACGCGTCGACGCCCACCCGCCCACCCGCTGGAACCGTTCGTTGATCGCACCCAGGACGCCGATGAGGTCGACCCGTAGGGTTCCGCTGCCGCGGGCGGGAAGGACCAGTGGGGCAAGAGAGGTCCAGGCGTCGATCACCAGGTGCGCCCTCGAGTCGTAGCGGCGGTACAGCACCGGCTTGCTCGTGTGCGCGCGCCGGGCGACACCCTCGAAACTCACTCCCGCATAGCCGTACTCGGCCAACTCCGCGACGGTGGCGGCGCGGATCGCCGC
>DATDBL010000079.1:0-2728 GCA_036524855.1 Aldersonia sp.
GCAGAGCACCCTGCCCACCGAGGTCGGCACCTTCGAGGCGATCGCCTTCGGATCACCCGTGGACGGCGTCGAGCACCTCGCCCTCGTGATGGGCAACCCCGCGTCGTCCGCGCAGGCGCCGCTGGTGCGCGTGCACAGCGAGTGCCTCACCGGTGATCTCGCCGGATCGTTGCGCTGCGACTGCGGCGCGCAGTTCCGCTCGGCGCTGAGCGCGATCGCCGAGGCCGGCAGCGGTGTCCTGATCTACCTGCGGGGACACGAGGGGCGGGGCATCGGCCTGGGCCACAAGCTGCGGGCCTACGAACTGCAGCAGTACGAGGGCCTCGACACCGTCGATGCCAACCTCAGCCTCGGCCTGCCCGTCGACAGCCGGGACTACCGTCCCGCCAGCGAGATCCTGCACGACCTCGGGGTCCGTAGGGTTCGGTTGCTGACCAACAACCCCGACAAGGTCCGTGCGCTCGACGAACACGGCATCACCGTCGTCGAGCAACTCGCCCACGAGTTCCTGGCGAACCTGCACAACCGGCGCTATCTGACCGCCAAGCGCGACCGCCTCGGCCACACGCTGCAGCGGCTCGGCTGACCTGCTCCACCACGAATGTCCCACCACGGAAAGGAAACACCCATGACCACCACCGAGAACATCGTCGAGACCCGCCCCGCCCCGTTCACCTGGGCGCAGTCGGCCGAATACAGCCAGGGCACCAAGGCCGGCGACCTGGTCTTCACCTCCGGCCAGGCCGGCTACGACGACGCCGGCAACCTCGTCGAGGGCGGCTTCGAAGCGCAGGCCCGCCAGGTCCTGCGCAACATCGAGGCGATCCTCGACCAGCACGGCGCCTCGCTCGACTCGGTGGTGAAACTCACTGCCTACCTGGGTGATCGCGCCGACTTCGAGGCGTTCAAGAAGGTCCGCGGCGAATTCTTCACCAGCCCGTGGCCCGCCGTGACCGCCGTCCAGAACGACTTTCTCGTGCCCGGTATGCTCGTCGAGATGGACGCCGTCGCCGTCGTCGGCGCGCGCCGCGTCGACGCCGGCTGACCACCGCACCTACTACCAGTACGGAATTCGGATCCCATGTCTGACAACCTGTTCCCGACTCTGCTCAGCCCACTGCAGGTGGGGTCGGTCGTTCTCAAGAACCGGATCTTCTCCTCCGGGCACGACACGGTGATGGTGCACGACGGCGCCGTCACCGACCAGTTCGTCGAATACCACCGTGCCCGCGCGGCCGGTGGCACCGGCCTGATCATCCTGCAGGTCGCGGGCATCCACGAGACCGCCCGCTACACCTCGCACGTGCTGATGGCGACCGACGACGACTGCATCCCGGGTTATCGGCGGGTCGCGGAGGCCGTGCACGAACACGGCTGTCGGTTGTTCGGGCAGATCTTCCACCCGGGGCGCGAGATCATGGAATCCGGCGACGGCGCGCTCCCGGTCGCCTACGCGCCCTCGGCCGTACCCAACGAGCGGTTCCGGGTGATGCCGCGGCCGATGTCGCAGGCCATGATCGCCGAGGTCGTCGCCGGGTACGCCGCGGGGGCGCAGCGCCTGCAGCGCGCCGGCCTCGACGGTGTCGAGATCGTCGCCAGCCACGGCTATCTCCCGGCGCAGTTCCTCAATCCGACGGTCAACCTGCGCACCGACGAGTACGGTGGCGATCTCGAGAACCGGGTCCGGTTCCTGCGCGAGATCATCGCCGCGGTGCGCGCGGCGGTCGGGTCCGACTTCGCGGTCGGGGTCCGGCTGTCCGGGGATGAGCGGTCCTCGCAGCAGGACGAACCCACCGAGATCCTCGACGTGTGCCGGATGCTCGACGCCGACGGCGGACTCGACTACCTCGACATCACGGAGGGCACCTCGGCGAGCCGGTCCGGGTCGCTGCACATCGTCCCGCCGATGAGCGAGGAAGCCGCCTACACCGCCCCGACCGCGGGTCGGATCAGGGCCGCAGTCTCGATCCCGGTGTTCGTCGCCGGGCGGATCAACCAGCCCCACGAGGCCGAGACCGTCCTCGCCGCCGGCCACGCCGATGCATGCGCGATGACCCGCGCCCTGATCTGCGATCCGGACATGCCGGCCAAGTCGATCGCGCAGCGACCCGACGACGTTCGGGCGTGCATCGGCTGCAACCAGGCCTGCATCGGGCACTTCCAGAACGGATACCCGATCTCGTGCATCCAGCGCCCGGAGACGGGGCGCGAACGCGAGTTCGCCACGCTGACGATCACGCCGAAGCCCAAGGACGTCATGGTCGTCGGCGGCGGGCCTGCCGGCATGAAGGCCGCGGTGGCGGCGTCGCAGCGCGGGCACCGCGTGACGCTGCACGAGGCGTCCGGGCGGGTCGGCGGTCAGGTCCGGCTCGCCGAGCGGCTGCCCGGCCGCGCCGAGTTCGGTGGTGCGATCACCAACCTGGAGTCCGAGATCGACCGGTACGGCGTGGTCGTGAAGACCCGTCACGAGGTCGATCTGGACTACATCCGTCAGGATCGCCCCGACCACGTCATCGTCGCGACCGGGGCTCGGCCGTACCGGCCCGACCTCGAACTCGACGGGGACATGCCGGTGCTCGACGCGTGTGACGTGATCGGCGCCAACGGCGACAACACCCCCAAGGGCCACGTCGTCGTCGCGGACTGGCGGGGTGACTGGACCGGACTCGGCGTCGCGGAGATGGTCGCCCGCCTCGGCCGCAAGGTCACCCTGTGCGTCAACGGCTAC
>DATDBL010000080.1:0-6195 GCA_036524855.1 Aldersonia sp.
CGCATCCGCGTGCCGCCGCCGGCCGCGCCGCCGCGCAGGGAGTTGATGACGACCCATCCGCGGGCGGTGGTCTCGGTGTCGTGCCACTCGAAAACGATCTCGGGTGCCTTTTCCTCGAAACGCGTCAGCAGGTTCTTCATCTCTTCTCTCAGGGGGTGGTGGGCGCTGATTCGGCTTGTGCAGCGCGACTGGCCACGAATGTGACAGCCGCGACACACCCCCCGCAACCGCCGCCCGACCCACTGAACAGAATGTGGAGAAGGCACCGACACAGCCAGCTGTCAGCTAGCCGATCTGCCTACCAAAGCAGCGCCGATCCTGATCGAGGAAGGGAGAGCCCGGAGCTTCTGCGCCAATGTGACGACTTCACCCGACGACCTCGATACAACCTGCCCACCTACCCGACCCGTGAGTGGTTAAAGAGTCCATGGACTCGTTAACCACTCACGGGTGGGGGGCGCCTCCCGGGTGGGCGCCTCACGGGTGGCGGAGGGCCTACCGCGTACCCGCCTGCGCGTAGCCGGCGATGGTGTCGACGTTGCTCGCATCGACGAACGACGGGCCCGTGAGCGTGGGTTGGCCGCCGCCGACGACGCTGGCGTTGTCGCGATAGAGCCACAGCGAGTCGACCGCGAGATAGCCCTGCAGGTATGGCTGCTGGTCGACCGCCCACTTCACCGAGCCGTCGCGGATGGCCTCGACCAGCTCGGCGTTGGTGTCGAAGGTGACCACGGCGGCAGCGGATTGTGCGTCGCCGACAGAGTCGACCGCGGTGAGCGCGAACGGCGCACCGAGCGTCACCACCCGGTCGATCTGCGGATCCGCGCGCAGCTTCGCGGCGATCGCCGCCCGGACCGACGGCAGGTCGGTGCCGGTGACGTTGACGTTCTCGACGGTGCCGCCCACGAATCCGTCCCGCACTCCGGCACAGCGTGATTCGAGTGCGACGTGACCCTGATCCTGGATGACGCAGATCGCCTTGCGGGCACCCTCCTCGGCGAGCCGAGCGCCGACCGCCCGGCCCGCGAGCTGCTCGTCCTGGCCGAAGTAGGCGATCGCCCCCTGATCACGCCAGTCGTCGATGCCGGAGTTGAACGCCACCACCGGAATCCCGGCGGCAACGGCGGCCGACACCGCGTCGGCCATCTGGTCGGGCCGCGCCAGCGTGACGGCGATCCCGTCCACACCTCGCTCCACCGCCTCGGTCACCAACTTGGCCTGATTGGGCCCCTGAATGTCCGAGGAGTACTGCAGGTCGACGTCGTCCTTCTCCGCGGCGGTCTGCGCGCCACGCCGGATCAGGGCCCAGAACGAATCGCCCGGCGCCTCGTGGGTGATCATCGCGATGGTGGCGCGACCTGGATTCGCGGCGGTGGCGGACGTCGCCGCGTCGCTCGATTCGCTGTCGGTGCCGTCGCATGCCGCGGCGACGAGGCACCCCGCGACCGCGACGGCGGCCCACACGTGACGCACAGGAGGTCCCTTCCTCGCACCGACAGTGCTCGTACCAACAGAGCTCGTACCAACAGTGCTCGTACCGACAACGACGAAGGGCCGCACACCGACAGGTTATGCCGGTTGCGGCCCGTGACGCTGGATCAGCGGCCGAGTTCGTGCGCGAGTGTGTCGAGCTCGTCGCCGCCGGCCATCTGCTGGGTCAGTTCCTCGAGCGTGATGTCGTCGTAGGAGCAGTCCAGCTTCTGGCGACCGCGGTTCAGCAGCACGAAGTGGTCGCCCACCATGTAGGCGTGGTGCGGGTTGTGGGTGATGAAGATGACCCCGAAGCCCTGCTCCTTGGCCGCGGAGATGTAGCGCAGCACCATGCCGGACTGCTTGACACCCAGCGCGGCGGTGGGCTCGTCGAGGATCAGCACCCGGGCGCCGAAGAAGATCGCGCGCGCGATCGCGACGCATTGGCGCTGACCACCGGAGAGGCTGCTGATCGGGGCGTCCACGTCGGGCAGGTCGATGCCCATCTTGTGCAGCTCGTTCAGGGTCGTGGCACGCATACCGTTCGCGTCGAGCGCCTTGAACGGGCCCTTGCGCAGCTCCTGGCCGAGGAAGAAGTTGCGCCACACCGGCATCAGACCGACCACGGCGAGGTCCTGGTAGACGGTCGCGACGCCCTTGTCGAGGGATTCCTTCGGCGATTCGAAGACGGTCGTCTCACCGTCGACGAGCATTTCACCCTCGGTCGGCTTGTGCAGGCCGGCGATGATCTTGATCAGGGTGGACTTGCCGGCACCGTTGTCGCCGAGCACGCCCGTCACCTCGCCCGCGCCCACGCGCAGGTTGATGTCCTTGAGCGCGATGATGCTGCCGTAGCTCTTGCCGACGTGCTTGAGTTCGATCAGCGGGGTCTTGCCCCCCGATGGCGGCGTCTCGATGGAGGTTTCAGCGGTAGTACTCACAGCGGATTCTCTCTTCTCGTCGATGCGGGTCAACGCTTGGCGGCGTAGTTGCGGAAGGCGTTGTTGGCGATGACGGCGAGCAGCAGCATCGCGCCGAGGAAGAACTTGAACCAGTCGGGGTTCCAGCCGGCATAGACGATGCCCTGGTTGGTCATACCGAAGATGAACGCGCCGATCGCGGCACCGATCGCGGTACCGAAACCACCGGTCAGCAGGCAGCCGCCGATGACCGCGGCGATGATGTAGAGGAACTCGTTGCCCACACCCTGGCCGGACTGAATCGTGTTGAACGCGAACAGCAGGTGCATGCCGACGAACCAGGCGCCGAAGCCGACCGTCATGAACAGGCCGATCTTCACCTTGTTCACCGGGACACCGACCGCGCGGGCGGAATCCGGGTTGCCGCCGACCGCGAAGATCCAGTTGCCGACGCGGGTCTTGAACAGCACCCAGGTGGCGATGACGGTGAACAGCAGCCACCACAGCACGGTGACGCGGATCGAGACGCTGCCGATGGTGAACGACGAGGCGAAGACCTTCTTCGCGGAATCGAAGCCGGCCATGTCCGACACGCTCTGCGTGGCGACCTGTCCGGTGACGAGCTTGGTGACGGCGAGGTTGATGCCGGTGAGCATCAGGAACGTCGACAGCGTGATCAGGAACGAGGGGATCTTCGTCTTCACCACGAGGTAGCCGTTGATGAAGCCGATCGCCAGCGAGACGCCCAGCGCGAGCAGCGCACCGATCCACAGATTCAGGTGCAGGTTGTAGGCGAGCATGGACGCCGCCAGTGAGCTGGTGGTCACCGCGACACCCGAGGACAGGTCGAACTCACCGCCGATCATCAACAGCGCGACCGCGCACGCCATGATGCCGATCGTGGATGACGCGTACAGCACGGTGGCCATCGCCTCCGGCGTGCGGAACGGCGGTGCGACGATGGCGAAGAAGATGAAGATGATGATCGCGCCGAACAGCGAACCGAGTTCGGGGCGCACGAGCAGACGCTGCATGCGCTTCTGCTCTTTGACCCGTTCGTCGTGAACGACCTTGTGCGTGGCGAGATCGAGGTCTGCCTGGGTGGTCATGGTGTTCCTTTCACCTCTTGGAACACCGCTCCCGGACGGCGGTCGGTCTCGGCCGCCCGGGCGCGGTGAGTCAGCGAGTGCCGGCCTGCGCGTACTCGGCGATCGAATCGATGTTGGTCTGGTCGATGAATGCAGGACCGGTCAGCGTCGGCTTGCCGCCGCCGATGGCGTTGCCGTTGTTGATGTAGAGCCACAGCGAGTCGACCGCGAGGTAGCCCTGCAGGAACGGCTGCTGATCGATGGCCCACTTCACATCACCGGACTTGATCGCGTTGACCAATTCGGCGTTGGTGTCGAAGGTGACGATCGTGGCGTTGCTGCCGGCGTTGCCCTTGGACTGCACCGCAGTCAGGGCGATCGGCGCACCGAGCGCGACGACGTGGTCGATGCTCGGATCTTGCTGCAGCTTCGCCGTGATGGTCGCCTCCACCGACGGCATGTCCTTGCTGTTGACGTTGAGAATCTCGGTCGAGCCGCCGGTGAATCCCTCCGTGACGCCCGCACAGCGGGACTCGAGCGCCACCTGGCCCTGCTCCTGGATGACGCAGAGTACCTTCTTCGCGCCGTCCTGGGTGAGCCGCTCGCCGGCCGCGATGCCGGCCAGCTTCTCGTCCTGGCCGAAGTACTGAGCGATGCCCTGCTGCTCGAAGTTGTCGAACCCGGAGTTGAACGCCACCACGGGGATACCCGCGGCCTCCGCCGCGGCCACCGCAGGAGCGATCGCGTCCGGCTTGGCGAGGGTGACCGCGATGCCGGCCACGTCGCTGTCGATCGCGCTCTGCACCAGGTTGGCCTGGTTCGGCGCCTCCGGGTCGGCCGAGTAGCGCAGTTCGATGTTGTCCTTGGCGGCAGCGGTCTCGGCGCCCTTGCGAATGAGATCCCAGAACGAGTCGCCCGGCACCTCATGGGTGATCATCGCGATGGTCACCCGCTCGGTGTCTGCCTGGCCCGCGCTTATTCCGCTGCCGGAATCCTCCGGCTTGCCGCCGGTGCTCGAGCAGGCCGCGAGTGCCGCAACCAGGGCGCCGCCGGCCGCCAGCGCGACGATGCGTGCGCCGCGCCGCGGACGATCCGCCCGGTCGCCGTTGGATGACTTCATCGGTGTGTTCCTCTCGCAGGGAAGGCGTTCGATTGCCTTCTGCACAATGTCGCAGTGCTGATGTAATACGCATCACAGCCGAATGTCAAGACTTTGTCCTGACATTAGGACTGCCGGTCATAGCGTCATCACCATTTCCGCAGGTCACCGCCAATTGCGCCGACGGATCACCGTCGCCGGGACGCCTGATACAGGCCCGAAGAGGCCCCGCCGAGCGGGCAGTTCCGTTGCTCGACAGGGCGTCCGAACGTAGGCGTCAGCGGTCGACGAGGGTGGTGTCGAAGTAGTAGCGCGAGGCGCGGTAGGCGTGGTTGCCGTACTCCACGATGCGACCGGAGTCGTCGAAGGCGGTGCGCTGCATCGTCAGCAACGGGGCACGCACCTTCTCGTCGAGCAGCTTGGCCTCCTCGCGGTCGGCGGCCTTGGCGCCGATCCGCTGTCGCGCCAGGCGGATGTGCACACCGCGAGCCCGCAGCGACTGGTACAGGCCGTTCTCCTCGAGTTCCTCCCGGGTCGGCGCGATCGCCGCCTCGAGATGGTTCGTCATGAGCGCGAGCGGCTCCCCCATCGAACGTCGCAGCCGCCGCACGCTCACGACCTCGGTGTCCGTGCTCACGTTCAGATTCTGCGCGAGTTCGCGCGACGGCAGGCCGACCGAATAGTCCAGGACGATCGTCGTCGGCCCCTGACCGGCGCGGGCGAGGTCGTCGAATAGGCTGGTGAGCTCGACCGGCCGGTGCACCGGCGTCTGCACCACCTGGGTGCCGACACCCCGCTTGCGGACCAGCAGGCCCTTGTCGACGAGTTCCTGGATGGCGCGTCGCGTGGTCGGACGGGACAGATTCAGACGTTTCGCGAGCGAAAGCTCGTTCTCGAAACGGTCGCCCGGCTTGAGGCCGCCGTCGAGGATCGCCTTCTCGAAGGTCTGGGCGAGCTGGAAGTACAACGGCACCGGACTCGACCGATCGAGTTCGATGGGCAGCATGGTCGTCATCGTCCCCTCCGATCACGTTCGCCCAATGTCTGGACGTCAGGACGAACATTAGCACCGGTAGTCAATAAGTTAGAATGTCAGGACAAAGTCTTGACATGTCGTGTCGGTGCGGGCATGGTTTTGTTCGACACCGGGCACGCATCGTGTGCCACCAGCCAGTCTGACGTATCAGGGAGTTCTGTCGTGAACGCGACCAATTCGGGGTTCGACGTCCTCGCCATCGGGCGGTCGGGGGTGGATATCTATCCGTTGCAGATCGGGGTGAGCCTCGAGGAGGTGGAGACCTTCGGGAAGTTCCTGGGCGGGTCCGCGGCGAACGTGGCCGTGGCGGCGGCGCGGCTGGGCAACCGGTCGGCCCTGATTTCGGGGGTGGGCGATGATCCGTTCGGGCGGTTCGTGCGCCGCGCTCTGTCCGATCTGGGGGTGGACAACCGCTACGTCACCACCCACGGCGAGTTCCCGACGCCGGTGACGTTCTGCGAGATCTTTCCCCCGGACGATTTCCCGTTGTACTTCTACCGCAAGCCCTCGGCGCCGGATCTGCAGGTCACGGCCGCCGAGATCGACACCGACGCGGTGCGCGACGCGCGCCTGTTCTGGGCG
>DATDBL010000081.1:0-2816 GCA_036524855.1 Aldersonia sp.
TCGCGCCGGCGGCCTCCAGCACCGGCGCGATCGCTATCTCCCAGAATGGAAACACCGCTCCTCCATCCGTCGTCTGGCTGGCTAACAGTACCGGTGCCACTGGTCGTGCGGGAACCCGACGCGCTCGCCGGTCAGCGACCGCCGAGGGCGAGTACGCGACCGGCCCGGCTGGTCGGGGATGTCCCCACCGGTCTTGCCGAGACCTTGGTCGCCACTGCCGCGGACCGAGCGGCGACCGGGCTCACCTCAGGCGGTCCACCACACTTCGGTGTTCGGGTCGGTGACGACCAACGGCGATCTGACTCCCTGTGCCGCACGGTATTCGTCGACTGCCTTCCGACAGCCATCGAAGGAGTTGTAGTCGTCGATCAGAATGAAGCCGCCGCGCACGACGCGGGGGACCATCGTCTCGAGCGCACACCGAGTCGCCTCGTAGAAGTCGGCATCCAGGCGCAGCACGGCAATGGGGCCCGTGTCCGCCGAAGCGAGCGTGTCCGCGAACCAACCCTTCACGAGCCGCACGTTCTCCATGGGCACGCTGATCCTCGCAAACGTGTCGCGAACCGACTGCTCGCCCTGTTCACCCGAGCAGGAGTAGCCGACGAATTCGACGCCCGATCCGTCGTCGGCGTCTGACAGGTCGGGGAGCCCCTCGAAGCTGTCGAACCCCCACACGATGCGGCCGTCTCCGTAAGCGGCCATGACGACCAACGAGGTGCCTCGCGCCACCCCGCACTCGACGAAGGCACCGGGGGGCGCGGCGAGGCAGCGTTCTCGGAGGTTGACGAGGCGCGGCGCGTCAACGAACCCAACTCCGGTTTCCAGAACCTCGAGCAGAAGGTCGTCGGCCGCGAGTTGCTGGCGCGCCTGTTGTAGAGCGACCGCACGCAGGTACTGGATCGCCGCCTCGTTGGCCATCCGTGAAGCGTACGGCAGTCCGTTCATCCCGTTGACCCACGGGAGTAGCGGGAATCGGACGGGCTTCGAGGCGCGGGTTCGGGTCAGAAGGCGCCGATCTGGTCGAGGATCGCCGAGTACCGGTGGTAGGTCCGGCGGGCATGACCGTGGGGAAAGCGGTCGGTCCACGGCTTGATGGGTCCCTTGAAGTGCAGGACAAGGGCGGCATCCTCCGTCTTGCGCAGCGCGGCGCGCGCCGGCTCGTCGAACCACTCGGGGAAGGCGGAGACGGGAAAGGCGTTGAGCTCGGATGGCAGGCGGAGCCAGCGGTCCTCGAGCACCACGTTCAAGGCATCCTGATCCCAGAAACGGGTGTGCTGGGGAAACTCCACCAGGAAGGTCCTGCACCGCTCCGCGATCTCTTCGTCTCGCCAGGCCTGGACATCGATCACCATCACCCCGGTGTTGAAGTACTCGCGACCACGCGGGATCCCGAGATGCTCGAAGCCGGGAATCGCCTCGCCTTGACCGAGGTGGGGCTCGCCCGAATCTTGGACCGCGGCGAGGATCGGACCGGTTTCTGCGTCGAGGAGCGGCTGCAGGTCACCGATGCTGATGAGATCGCAGTCGAGGTAGATCGCGCGGCCGGCCTCCCCGCAAGCGTGGATGAGATCCAGTCGCAGATAGGCGGCCGAGGAGATCCAGTCGCTCACCGGGAAGCGGTCATCGACCGGACCGACGTCGATGACCTCGAGGTCGAGTTCGAGCTCTCGACCGACGGTGTACAGCTGCCGCATCTCGTCTCGACCGAAGTCGTTCGTCAACACCCGGACCGGCACGTCTTGCGTTCCGATGCCCCCGCTGACCGCGAGCGAGACGATGGTGGTGAGCAAGGGGCGCAGGTAGCGGGCATCTGCCGCGAGCACGATGACCACGTCCTCCATCGCGTGCCGACAGTACCGTCCGCTGGCTCGTCAGACCGAGTGCGCCGTGGTGGCTCCCCGACGCCGAACGCTCACTTCACCGACGGTCCCGTGGGGGCGGGGTTGCCCGGCACGAGGTGGTCCACCAGGAACCGCTCCAGGTGTTCGGCCGCCACGTCCCAAGTGAACCGCTCGACGAAACGCCGTCCGTTCTCGGCGATCTCCTGCCGGCGGTCGTCGTCGTCGAGGAGCTCGACGATGCGGGTGGCGAGGGCGTCGACGTCGAGCGGCGGTGCGACGAGGGCGGTGACACCGTCGACGGCGTAGTCGTCCGCCCCACCGTTGTCGGTGGTGACCAGCGCCGCGCCACACGCCATGGCCTCGACCGGGGCCAGCCCGAAGCCCTCGTACAGCGCCGAGCTCACGAAGACCCGGCTGGTGTTGTAGATGTCCTGGACGAGCGCGTCCTGGTCGGGCGAGAGCACGAACGTCATGTCGGCAGGCACGCCGTCGGCAGGCGGGCTGGTCCCGAACAGCACCACCTCGAGATCGGGGATCCGTCGGCGGGCGGCGGCGAGCGCCTCGGCACCGAGCGCGGCGCACTTGGTGGGATGGTTGTTGTAGAGCATCGACACCCGTGGCGGTCGTCGGTCGATCGGCGCGGTCACGCGGTACTTGTCGTGTCGCAGCCCGTACGGCACGAACACCGCCTGGTCGAGGGCCGTGCCGTGCTCGATGACCATCCGCTGGAGGAACCGCGAAGTGCAGATCTTCGGACACGGCGCGTGGTAGAGCGCGTCCTCCATGGCCTCGGGCAGGACCTTGTAGCCCTGCACGAACACCGCGAGCGCGCCCCCGCCGGTGGGCAGGCGTCCGTCGAAGCAGAGCACGGCGTCACCGTCCGGCACCGGCGGGTCGGCAGGGTCGTCGGGAAGGTGGTGGTGGATGCGGTCGTCGAAGGGGCACCACGTGATGTCGGCCACCTCGGCGATGCGA